>CATOJE010000001.1 GCA_951800145.1 uncultured Lachnospiraceae bacterium
TTGGCTGATTTCACTGATTCCTTTTGGTTTTTCGCAGCCTTGGCTGGCTTCACTGGCTCCTTTTGGTTTTTCGCAGCCTTGGCTGGCTTCGCTGGTTCCGCTGGTTCCCTTCGCTTGCTGCTTCCCTTCCCAGAAAGCTGCAGTCTGAGTCCTTCATCTGCTGTCTGGCTTCGCTCCCTTAGGTTCTCTTTGCCAGATACTGCTGCCAGGCAATCTGGGCTGTCTCCTCGATGAGCTCCGCGATTTGCCCTGCCTTCACCGCGCTGGAAGCCATAGCCACGATCCCATGTCCCTTCAGGATAAATGCCGCTGTATTCGGCGCCTGATCCATCACTGAAAACACCTTGGGAAGCTCCTCCGCTGTCACTGCCTGAGTGGCCACATCGATCACTTGAACCGGCTGCTTCAGCTTCAGCTCTGCATGCATCGTAACCAGATTCAGCCATGAAAAATTAAGGGAAATCAAGATGGCATAGGGACTGTGGGTGTGGACAATCCCACCGATATTCCCATATCGCTTATAAAGATTTCCGTGGAGCGTGCTCTCCCTGGTAGGCTTGCAGGTTCCCTCCAAAAGATTTCCCGAAAAATCTGTAATCGTCAGATTCTCCTCTGTGCACTGGCCATAAGAATAGCCGCTGGGCTTAACGATCATAAGATCCGTTCCCGGGATACGCACACTCAAATTTCCTCCTGTCCCAGTCTGAATCCCGCTCTGGTAGGTTCTGGCAGCAGATTGAAGGAAATCTGTCTTTGCCTTTAAAAATTCGCGGTACATGGTATAAATGCCTCCTCTCTGAAATGATACAGTTTTGGTACTAATTGGTTTCATATTGGTTTATTTCCTACTTTGATTGGTATTATTCAAATACCTTTCATGTGCATAATCTAGCATTTTATAGGCATTAATGCAATATTTTTCCTCATTTTTGTCCCAAAATCTGCTTTTTATGCCAATTCATTTTAAGTTTTGGTATAAAATTGGTATGTTTCAATCCCAATAGGGATAATTGGAATATTTTTCCTTGCTGATTTTTTCCATTCATGATAAACTGGAGAAAACAGCCCGCCAGATACATATGCGGGCCATGTGCCCCGCTGCCGGATCTGCAGATGCAGGTTGGGATTTGGGCTGAATCTGAATTCAGGTTGGAGCTGAATTTGGGTTTCATTTTGAATTTAGGGTTAGTTTTGGAATTAGAATTAGCTTTGGATTTAGAGCTAGTTTTGGGATTCAGAGTTGGTTTTGGATTTAAACTTAGATTTTAGAAAGGCAAGGAGAGATACCATGGCCAGAGCCAGATTAAGTGATGATATTTTCCAGGATTTGAAGAACAAGATCATTGCAGGAACCTATAAAGTAAACGAGAAGCTTCCGCCAGAGCGAATACTGGCCGAACACTACGCCACAAGCCGGATCCCTGTGCGGGCAGCCATCCGGCTGCTGGCTGAACACGGGTTTGTTAAATCCATGGCCGGATCCGGTAACCTGGTTATCTCTCAGGGAAATTCCCTGTTTGAAGAAGACGGGGAATCCCTCATCCTCCACGCACCAGTAGAAATCGGGGACACCCGGATCCTTCTGGAAACCATCCGCGTCCGCCGCCTCATCGAATCCGAAGCCGCCCGCCTGGCTGCCGTAAACCGCACCACCGAAGATATCAAGGAAATTCAAAACGCACTATTCGAATCCATCAATGAGATCCGGAAGCTGAAGCTAAAAGAGAGCAACGCATTCTTTGACGCGGACAATGCCTTTCACCGCGCCATTATAAACGCATCAAAAAACCAGCTGCTCATAGACGCCATTGACGCCATGCCGCTGCTGGTACTCTCCCATCAGTTCTGGAGCCTGAAATACACCACCCCAAGAGACGAGGTGGTCTCCTTTCACACCCAAATCTACGAAAGCATCCTGGATGAAAATGAAGCCAAGGCCTACGAGGCCATGAATATACACCTCTCCCGCGTGGAAACCCTGATTATGATGCGCAGCAAGAAAGGAGAAAAAGATCACGAGGCAGAGGAAATGGGCGAAGAAGAAAACGGAGACGGCGAGGAAGAAATTTAATGGATTTAGCACAGGAACTTCAAGTACGAAGTATTCGTGTCCTGACCACTTTAAATTCAGTCAAGGCATGAGGGCTCATGGTCCGCCACATAAGCAATAATTCCCGGGCAGATCCCCATAAGCCGCGCCACCGCCCGCTCCACAGAAATCCCCTCCTTCTCCCTGGATTTGCAGATTCCGTGGAAAAAATCATTCCGCTTGCGAATGATCTGCCGGATATCCTCCCGCTGGATTTCAATTACATTACCCCATTCCTCAAAGGCATGAATCCCCATCCCTCTGAGAATATTCACCAGCTTCTGCTCCCTGCCAATGTCCGTAATATCCTTCACACGCTGAAGAATTGCAGACTCCAGCCGGCTCTGCCTGTCCGGCTCCTCAGGAAAGACCCCTGCAAGGGCGCTCTTAATCCTCCCTACCTCCTCCGGGGCATACAGCTTCACCGCTCCGGACAGGTGCACATATTCCCGCTCAATAAACTCAATGATCGAAAACAGATGAAAAAACTTGCTCTTCACATTCTCCTGGCCCAGAGCTGTGTAATATTCCTGAAGCAAATACTCCATCGCCTCATTCCCAACCCTGTAATACTTTGCAAAATCCCCTGCTGGCAGCTTCCCGTAAATCGTAGTCTCACAGCTCACCTGAGCTGCTATCCCAAAGCTGGCATACATCTCAATGTATCGGTTTCCCTCCCCATCGACACAATCCACCGTCCGCTCCCGCTCCTCACATCCGACAGCCCTGTCATACTCCTCCCATGCCCTGTGAGCCCATTCCGCCCGGCTGTACTGCGGCTCCACCCTGGGCTGGAATAAATGCTTGTTCCCATTCGCCCTGGTGATCATCATGCTCAGAGAACGGCAGACACGATGAAGGAAGGGCTGAAGCATTTCCCCGGCCTCCTCCTGGGAATGGGCAGCTATGCCATCTATATGCAGGAAAAATTCCCTCCGGGGCAGCACATCCATCCCCTCCTCCTGTCCGCAGGTGATGGAAATCCTCCAGATGGCCTGGGAATGGAAGGGCGTACCATCCGGAATCAGCTCATGAACGGGGAAGACCTCTGTAAAGGAGATATCCTGATCCAGGCCCATGATAAGCTGGGTGTCGCTTTGGGGAGAATCGATGCTGTAGGTATTGTAAGTTAAGGGTATGCGAAGCGTGTAGATGCGTAAGGTGCGTAGCATATAGGTTTCCTCCTTTGGGATTCGAGAGCTGCTTGCATGAAATCGGGCACTGCTTGCGTGAAAGCTTCCGTGTGCTTCTGCTCAGGGACTTGCTGGAACTGTGAGGGGATTATTGAAGCATATTTCTTATATCTCTTATTATAAAGAGAAGGGGGAGGAATAGCAAGATAATCGCCAAATTTCCAGGTTATGCTGAGGTTTTTCGGCAACAAATGATACATTTGCCAAAAATGCGTGGTATTTCAAAAATGCGCTTGTCCGTGCGAACTACAGGAATTAAAAATCAATCCCCCGGCACATACACCCCTCTCAAATTTCGAAACAAAATCTTTAACAGCTCCACATTCCCCTTCCAAAAGCGAATCTTGGTCGGTGTTTTCCCTCTTTTCGGATAAACCCTGGATACCGGGATCTCACAAACTTTATATCGAAGCTGTGCAGCCCGGACAGATAAATACGCCAGCAATTCATAGGTTTGAAAAATCTCCCGCAGGGGCTGTACCCTTTCATCCGTCAGATATCGCCTGGAATAGGCCCGGTATGCATTCGTGGTATCTGTGAAATGATATCCCGCTGTCCAGGAAATTACCGGGGCGTGCAGCAAACGGACAGAAAGCAGCCGGAGCAGCGGTGTGCGGATTGCCCGCCCTCCCTTGATAAAACGCGAGCCCTGAACAAAGTCATATCCTTCCTCCAGCTTCTGGATAAACCGGGGAACATCCTCGATGCTGTCCTTATTATTCCCGTCAATGGTGAGGAGCCCTTTGTATCCCCTCTGAAGCGCCCACCATATCCCCATGCGCAGCTGGGCGCCCTGCCTGCCCTCATCGTCCTTTGTAAGGAGAGTATTCACCCCAAGCCGTCGGAGTATTCCCTCCTCCATACTGCCATCGCCCGATCCCCCGTCGCAAATTACAATGTCGGCGTAATCCGAAACCTTGTATTTGGCTGCCCTGGCCAGCTCCTTGTGGATTCGTTTTCCTTCATTAATCACCGGAATCAAAAGGACATAATCCTTCCCCTTTTCCCGAAATTCTTTATAAAAAAATCTGGGAACGCCTTCCTGCTTCTCATAAATCCCGGATCCAGTTCCCTGGTTCATCCAAACACCTCCCGAATATAGCTGCAAACCTGACGGATTTTTTCCAGATCCTTCTGCCTTCCCATCTCCACAGAAACAAACCCTTCATATCCTTCCTCTCTCAGCAGACGGGATAATTCCAGGTGCTCCTGACGGATCCTCACCGGCTGTAGTCCCGGCTCGCTGATATGGACATGATTTACCAGATTGATCTTCCCCTTTAGCTGTCCCACCAGCTCGCCATTCGCCAACATGGTCCCAAAATCCAGGTTTAACCGAAAAGCCTCCTCCCCCACCTTCCCGATCAGTTCCAGGGCCTCCTTTGTCGTATTGATATAATTGGTATGATAAATTGGCGGATTTGCCTCCATGGCAATGACTGCATAGTGCTCCTTCGCATACTGCGCCAATTCACAAAAAAATGGGGCTGCCAGCCTATCCACGGATGAAGGATCCACGCTATCCGGAACCCTTCTGTTCCTTGGACATCCAAAAACCAGGTTCCCGCATCCAATCCGTTCCGCAAAATCAATCCCTTTCCTTGTATATTCAACTAACGCCCCTCTCTCCTGGCTGCTTCCAAAAATCCGCTCGGTCCGTCCGAACCAGATAGACTGCATAGATGGGATCACCAGCCCCTCGGCCTCCCTTATATCCTGGCTCCACCGCCGTGCCCTCTCCCCTTGGTCATAGGGATTTTCCGCAAAAACCCGTGTGGGGGCAATCTCTAACCCAGTAAACTGATTCTCCCGAAGAATCTGAAACACTGCCCGGTCATCCTTTTCCTCCCAGGCAATGTTCGACATTGCTAACCGCATTGATACCACCTCCTGCCTCTAAGTTTCCAGAACCTCCCTGGTATGCTGCCCTCGATTCCTCTCTCCTCGATTACTCTCTCCTCTATTCCTCTCTCTTTTCGCTCTCATCTCGCAAGCTCTGCAGCGGACTCATTGACGAAGCGCCGGATATCCTCTAATACCTCCTGCTTGCTTAAGATATACCCTCCGCTCCTGCCAAAAAGATCTCCATGCTTTGTCCGGTAATCATAAAAGGCCGGCTGTGCCGTTATCTCATTTACAAATTCTCCGCCGGTCAGAAACTGGTATATTTCACCTGCTGATACTGGTTCGGTCGCTGGGTGCCATAGCTTAATCCCAGCCCTCAACACGATCTGCATATCCGTCCATAGACGTGAAAGATCGTAAAATTGATACTTACTTCTGCTGTCTGTAAAATTCAATGCAGAAAATCCGAGGGTTCTAAACTTATTTTTCAATTTCTCTTTATCACAGTCAGAAGCATAGATTTTATAGAACCCATTATTCTGTCGGATATAATACTTGCCAAGTTCCGGATCCTTCTCTAACAGCTCTTGATACTTTGATTCCTTAAGCATAAATGGAATAAAATTTATATAATCATAAATAAAATTTTTCTTTATATTTTTCCCAAATAGTCCTGGTAGTCTCACAATAAGGGCATCTGAAAAGTTCGTTCTCACCCAGTTTTCTAATTGGTATCGGTTAAATCCATACGGTAGAAGATTCACTGTGTCAATAACAGAAGTCTCGTCTACACCTTGGGGCGTCCCAAAAACATCAACCGTTGAAATTAAAACAAGCCTTTTGGGATTTATCTTCAAAATGTTTTCTTCTGCTTGAAGGATATGTTTCAAATCCTTTATTGAATCACGATTTGCAAGATATTTTTCTGCCCGCACTCCTGCATAAATTAACAAATCCGGATTCGTCCCATAGGCGCTTTCTATGTTTTTTGAATTGTATTTGGCATCAAATCTATCTGGCAAATATAAATTACTTCCAACAAATCCTGTATATCCTACCAAAGCTGTCTTCAATTCGTATCCTCCTCATCTATATCAACAATCCTGTATATCCAGACATCTCCTGTCCCGATAAATCCACGGTCAACTACCAATTGTTCTGAGCTTTGCTGTTCCGCTAACTGGCTCCTGATTGCCTCGCTGATTGGTGAAGAAAGAAACAGCCAATTATCGATGGTCTTATCTAATTCTGGTATTTCTGCTGGTCCCCAAAAATCAGTTCGACCAAACAAACAATTCGAAGTCTCAGGATAATAAACCTTTTCGACCGTCCAAGCTAAATGAACAATATTTGTATAAATGCAATCATCTTCACTTATTTCCGGAACGGTCAATGCCAAGGTTTTTGCAAGACGTTTATTCTGTTCCTGTTCCAGTATGAAAACACTGCAATAGTCAGGATAACAAGAGACAAAAATCACGCTGATAATTACAAATGTGTATAATTTATGTAGTCTGCATTTTGAGATGCTGACTCCAAAAAGCAGCCAAATAATAATATAAGACGGATATAAATATCTCAAGACGATAATAGGGAAAAGCAGCGCGGAAATAGACTTTGCAACAATTATCGTTCCAAATACTGCACATATACCGCTTAATATCCATATCACATATCCGCTTATATTCCATTCCTTCGGTGTAAACGATATTACAATATCTATCTTTTTATTTTCATTTTTTGAAATCCTCACAATACCAATTTCATATATCAGGTGTATAAATAAAACCACAAAAAATCCATATAAAAATTTCATGGAGCAGCGTGAATGAAAAATAAATTCAAAGCAGTCATACCATCCCACTTCACTAATATGATAGTTTGACATAACCATGCCCCGAATCTTACGGCAAAATATGATCCAGGGGACAAAAAGAAACAGGACGGTTGTTCCAGAGGCAAACACTTTCATAACATTTTTCTGTTCAACCTTTGCTACATAGAGCAGCAGAATTAGATATAATAACCCTACTGCCGCAATGGCAAAATAATGTGAATATACAGCCCCTAAGGAGAATATCGACATAAGAAAAAAATAGCTGTTTTTTCTGGTTTTAAACAATTTGTACGCCGTTAAATATGTAAGAAAAATAAACAACTGACACCATGCATACATTCTGACTTCCAAATTATATGTAACAGCACATTCAAGAAGTGTATCTAATGCTGTTAAAATAAGTACAACTTCCGTGCCGAACCATTTCCAGACAAAGACTAACGTAAGCATAACGGTAATAAAATATGGAAGGGTGGAAGCAAAATGATAAACTACACCTGTATATCCAAGAATACGGCAGAATATCCATACCACTGCATAATGAAGGGGCGAGTGGCCATTTGCAGCAACATTTTCCAGCATCTCTGTCCAAGTCATTCTGGATGCAAGGATTGCAATTCCCTCATCCCCCCAAAAGCTATTGTCAAATATCCGAATCGCGTGATGGAGCATCATAATAACAGCAAAAAGAATCACCAATATTCTTTCTGTCTTTTTAGAGATCCAGCGCTTTTCCGCATTCATCTTAAGCTCGAACGATATTCTGTCCCTGCATATTCTCTCAATTTGTGGAACAGCTACTGCAAGGGCTAACCCTAGTAACAGATATTTCACCGCAAAATCGCTATATTGATTTAGCGTATTATATATATTTTCTGTCTTCTTCTGTATCAGGACCCGAAGAGCAATAATGGACGCATTAATCAATACATTACCGCAAATATATTCGAAACTATGATTAATAATACTACGAAATTCTCTTTTAAGCGTTTCTCCCCTCATTTTATTCCTTAAATAGCAGAGAATAAAGGATGGAAAAAACAAGCACACGATTGCCATTTATGTTTCCCCTTACTTTGACAACTTCTCTATACTCTCAAAATTGTAATGCTTTCTCTTAAATACCAGTTCTACCAAAATCTGCAAATATTTTATTATTACGGTCAATACTCCAAACAATCCGAAAAATGCTGCAGACAAAAATAATATCGTGGTTGTCCACCCGGCAACTGGATGTGATGTCGCATAAATAGTAATGGAATACACAGTCATAAAAATTGATATGACCATCATGACAATCGTCATCGCAATAGAAAAACAATATCCCAGCTTCGTAAACAGAATCAAGGAATCAACTGCTAACTGTGATTTATAGCATCTCTCCTTTTTATCCAAATGCTTCCTGGAATTCTGTACAACAGGATAGTTTATCTTATCCATTTTTAATCCGCAGTTAGCATAGATAACTTTTCGGTATGGAATCGTTTTATTCATTGAACTGGCCCGATTAATTACCCGCCTGCTCAGAATCCGGAAGCTTTCTGTAGACATTCCATAAGAAATATCTGAAAATTTATCAAATATACGGTAAAACAGTCTGGAGGTAATTTTTTCTTTCTGGTTTGGAGATGCGCTTACAACATCATATCCCTCCAGGGAACGGTAATATACTTCCATGATAACCGAAGGATCAAAATCCAAATTTACACTATCGAACTCGAACACAAAATCTCCTATCGATAAATCTACCCCCCCATTCATGGCTAATTCAATGCCATGAAAATAGCTCATATTAATTAAAGCAATGCTTGTGGTAATCGCTTTTTTACCCACTTCCTTTATAATTTTAACGCTATCATCATCCGATGCATCATTCACACAGATGATTTCTGAATGTTCAAAATACTCCTCCATAACATGAATCATCGTATTCAAAAACTTCTCTATATAATTCTGCTTGTTATAAATATAAACAACTGCGGAAACAAACGTTTTTTCTTTATCCTTCACGTTTTAAGTACCTCATCTAAATCATATACTGTATTTATTTTACCTGACAATACTCCTACAAAAGTGGGAGCCACCGAATACGTTCTGATTACTGTAGGTCTTGAATCATCAATCTCTGAACTCATGAGTATTGGCTTCATTGAAAACAGCGAATTTTGATACTCAAATTTGTATTCATCACGCATATACTTTTTTGCAAGATTTGCCATATATGAGAAGGCTGTAACCGGCTTCGCCTGACAGTTATTGCAATTCCCGAGGTGATATTCCGAACAAACACCTCCGCTTTTCTCCTGACACAAAAAGTTTGGCATTTCGCCATAGCTTGTCATATGCGGTGTAAAGGTAACGGATGTCAGGGAATGACAGCCAGTTTTTCCAAAAGGCATAATCGAAAAAAATGGTCCGTCCATAACCGTAAATCCAATACTCTTAAGCTTGTCATTTACATTGCAAAGAATAATCTCACATAGCTCGTACTTTATCTTAAATTTATCAAGCCCGGCAATATCTAAAATCTGGTTTGTTCCCGCATAGGTTGCATTAAGCACAAATCCACTTTTATATGTCATTCCATCATCACAGTAGATACTATAAGCATCCTGGAGCTTTTCTATTTTGATAATGTTGACGCCATATCGAATCATAACTTCCGTCGGATATTTGGATAACTCATCCAGCAGATAATTCTTTAGAATCATTGCATCATAAGTGTATTCCCGCGTCCTGAACACACCATCACACATGCCGTCCTTAAAATAATTTGCCGGGTATAGCTCCTCACATGGAATATTTGCAGCCCTGCAGAATTCTTTGAATTGCCTTCCGTCTGACCAGGAATCTTTGCTTGAAGTTGCATATATTTGTTCAAATTCCTTATTGATACAGAATGAATAGTCTTCATTAAATCGTTCAAAATAACCAGCTGATTTTATTGCTGTAGATATTGATCTGGGATAGTGATAGCCCTGATGGACACGGGCTTGGTTTATGTATGTAGCCCGTTGGAATGAACCCGGGTCACATTCCAATACAATGATATGCTGTCCCTTGCGAGCGCAATATAAAGCGGAATATAATCCGTATAATCCTGCTCCTATAATTATTTTGTCATAGCGATCCATCAGCAATTTTCCTCCATACTACAGTTATGACTCTGTAGTTACCTTATTCATAATTTTTTAATGTTGGAGTTAATAGCAGAATGAAAATTGCCATAAGGTTTAAAGGCCAATAATATCTAAATTCCGACCAGCCGGTTGATAGGATAAGACTAAGTATTTGAGAAAAAAACGGTAAAAATATCAACCCCCAATGGTAGTTTTTCTTCATACTTAAAAGTATTAGGAACGTCCAAACTATGAGCAATGTGTATATTCCTGTTTTCCAACTTATCATATTTAATAATTGATTATTTACAAATATTAATCCAAATCTATTAAATTTCCATGTATATTCATTTGTGCGCCTCTCAGGATAATATGAATTCCACTCTTCGATAATATTTGAAATCTCTAGTCCGTCTACAGTTCCCACCCAGTTTACGCATCCTAACGTAGCGTCTTGTCCACCAAAAATATTCCAAATACCATCTTGCCTGCACAAAATCTCTCTAAGCATTATCTGTGGATTATTTATAAAGGTATTAATATAGCTGCGAAGAAATGATATAATGCTAACATCAAGATCATAACTTGAATTTGCCCAATATGGATCATAATTATATTGTCCAATATCATTACTGGTCAATACACTGATCATTTCCATTGTATCATCAGAGACATTTCCTTCATTATAATATACCCCCAAAATATCCTGGCTTAATCCAATGTAAATCCCACCACCTGTACTTTGTACATCTATATATGAATATAATGGATATTTAATAAATAAAACTAACATAACAGAAATGCAAATTGAAATTATCACTTTTTTATTATTCCACAATAAAATTCCTAATCCCAAAAAAGTTATCGCATAAACAACCATCCCATTTTGCCGGATAAAAAATATAAAAATAGAAGAAATAATAAATTCGAGATAAGTGTACCAATTCATCTTGTTACTGTCTAATACAATCTTAGCGCAGATAACTGTCATCCATAGCAAAGCAATCGAGTAAGGAATATCTTTCCATATTGTGCATAACTGAGTATAACTTGCAGGATTTACTCCTATCATGAAACTAAATAAAAGCAATATGTATTGATTCATCCCTCGCCCTTGAAGAAAAAGCAGCGCCTCTATCCACACATATCCCCAAAATAAGATTTGCACAATAATAACTGCATAAGTCGAATCCCATATAGTAATAATCATCCTCAATAGCATGCAGTAAAAGGGAGGATGCCAGTTTTTCATACCACGTAGGTGATGTGCAAAATCCAGGCAACGAACAGAATCTATAGAACTGATACCGGGATTATATGCATAAAGGGCAAATAATGATGGTACGATCAATAAAAGACAGGATGCTATACAAAATCTACTTACACTTAATTGTTTCGAACTATGTAATGGTATATGTTCCAGTAGTCTTGTAAATAGAATTATGAGAGGAAATAGCCAAAGAACAACTAATAGAAAATATACTATTGAGGTCCATATTACTTTTATGTCTAGCGGATAAATAAATGTTTGACTTCCTACTAAGGCAAATCCACCGAAAAAAGCTCCGGCAGCTAATTTAATAAATGTCCTTTTATCGTTCTCGTAGATTTGTCTCCCAAATTTCCTAATTGATTCTATATTCAAACCAGCAATAATCGAAATCCCATATATAAAAACCTTTGTGGATGATTGGATTTCTACTTTTAAGTTATTCAACATAACATACGCCAGTAAAAGTTCCCAAAATATAAATGCTTGGAAATATTTCCTCCATAACTGTCTTATAATACTTTTATGCCATAATTTGCAAGCGAGAGATTTTATTCTATCCCAAAATATTATAATTGTAATATACATTACCAGATAAAAAAAGCAAAAAAATACTTCAATTATTCTGTCTAACAGTTCCGGCCTTTTCAAATATCCATACCCCATTAGCCAATTCCCATTTTGTTCAACACCATTTACTTTACATTTTGTGTTTTCCATCAATAAGTCATTATAGGATATAAGATAAATCTCTGGTTTTGTTTGGCAATTTTCTGCTGAAACTGTGACACTATATGTGTCATCCGGTATTATATTTAAGTTGCAATACAGACGATACCATGTATCATTCTGCAAGCTTTTCAATGGAATGGTACTGCGATAAATATTTCTATCTCCATGACTAATATCACATCTCAAAAAGCCTTCTTCATCTGCTATATTTCCAAATATAAATTCTAATGAATAAAGTTTAGCATTTTTTGCTGAAAATTCTTGTGTAATCCAGTTCAATGAGACAGCTTCTTCTATCTGTGGGACTTCTTCCCGAATGGGACATACATAGCTCTCTTTATCCCCCCCAGAAAACCATATGTAAATAGATATAGCAGCTGCTATTACCACTCCAATTGTAATCAAAATTTTTTTGTTTTTTTTAAGCATAATTTTACAATTCTTTCAAATATTCCATAAAATTCCTCTTATTCTCTCCAGTTGTTGTAGTCGGTCTCCCCAGATCTTCTCTTGCGCCAATCGCACATTTCACCTCGATAAAGCAAAGACTATCTCCTGCCCTGGCTGCCTCCAGTTCCTTGTCTAAACATGCAAAGTCCTCCACAGACACTGCCCTTGGATATCCGCAGGCCTTTGCAATCCCTGTCAGATCAATCTTGCATGCTACTGTCGGCATACCGCCAACCGTTTCATGTGCCCCATTATTAATTACCACATGGACCAGATTTCCAGGTGCATTCGCACCAATTACCGCCATAGCCCCCATATGCATCAATACCGCCCCATCCCCATCAATGCACCAAACTTTGGTCCCCGGCTTATTGATCGCTATGCCAAGAGCAATGCTGCTGGAATGCCCCATGGAGCCAACGGTCAGAAAATCATATTTATGGCTCTGGCCGGTGTTTGCACGGATTTCAAACAGCTCACGGCTTGCCTTGCCTGTAGTACTGACGATCGGCGCTTCCCCGGCTGCCCTTACGATATGCCGGATAATCTCCTCCCGGTTCATTGTGTGATCGTTCAGATATGTGATTTTGTCATCATAGGAAAGCGCCCCCTTCCGGATAACAAACGCCACGCTCCTCCCTGCTGCCAATACTCTCTTGAATTTTCCCATAGCGGCAGCAGCCTCTTCCTCTGTGGTATCTCTGCCTATGACAAAGTTTTGGATATCCATATCTTCCAGAAGCTTTACCGTCACCTCTCCCTGATAGATGTGCTGAGGCTCATCAGGGACTCCTGGCTCCCCTCTCCAGCCTATGATAAAAATCATAGGAATCCCATAGACCTTATCATTCAGAAGGGATGCCACTGGATTGATGAGATTGCCTTCCCCGCTGTTCTGCAGGTAAACTGCTGGGATGTTACCGGTTGCCAGATAATAGCCTGCCGCAAGGGCCGCACAGTTCCCCTCATTTGCCCCGATAACATGATGCTTCGGATCTATGCCATAGATATTCATTAGATAATTGCAAAGCGCCTTTAACTGAGAATCTGGCACTCCTGTATAGAAGTCCGAACCAATGATTTTAATCAGCTTTTCAACCTTCAACTCCCTGCTTCTCCTTCCGATCGTTTTAAATCTCTAAACTCCCTTTTCAAGCCTTTCTGATATCAGCTTCAGCTCCTCCACTGTGTCCAGCTCTATAATCTGCCCCTTCTCAATCGGATGGACCGTCAGCTTCCATTCACCGATATGCCGGTCTACCACCTCATCCCAAAATAAGGCTTCATACCCCGGTAGTCCATATTCCAATTCAATGGCAGCATGAAGAATCCTTGCATCTTGAGCCGTAAAGTACGCGATCCCAGTCATGTTATAGCAGCTGTCCCCCGCTTTCCCCACCCGGGTTATAATGCCATGTTCATCCAGATCAAATACCCAGTCATCGGAATGGCCGGGCACCAATTTTCCGTAATAACAGGATCCGGGAAGTTCTGCCAGAAAAACAGATGGATCCGCTACAAATAAATCTGCCTCGCAGATAAAGCAGCTTCCTTTCAGCAGCATATGGCGCGCTGCATAGACGGAGGATATGTTATTTACCGATTCATAAACCGGATTTTTCACAATGGACAGGTTTTCATACTTGTCCATCAAATATTGGAATTTCTCTCCTAAATAGCCTGCCACAACCGCTATTTCATTCACGCCTCTCCGTTCCAGGCCATCGATCAGGGTTTCGATCATTGGCCTGCCCCCCACTGGAATCAGCGGCTTCGGTGTGGTTTTGGTCAGCGGCCCCATCCTTGTCCCCATTCCGGACGCCATTAAAATCGCATTTTCCATGTCCGCTCCTTTTACAGTGTGTCAATCAGGGAAATAATATCTTTAATCGGAAGCAGCCGGTCATCCACCTCTTTTGCCCTGTGATACCGGAGGATATCCTTTGCGGTCTCCTCCATTGCCGGGAATGCGCTTCGGGTAAGCTGGTTTGCATAAATGACGATGTTTACGCCATAGTTCTGAAGCTCTTCTTCTGTAACCGTATTAAAGGAAGAAGGTACTGCCACAAGGGGGGTTTTATTATCTTCCGCCCGGAACCTCCCGCAAAATTCAATGATTTCTGCCGGATCCTTTTTCCGGCTGTGGATCATGATCCCATCCGCCCCTGCTTGTACGAAAGCTGCAGCCCTCTTTAAGGCATCTTCCATCCCCCGCTCTAATATCAGGCTTTCTATACGGGCAATGATCATAAAATCATCTGTAAGCTGCACGCTCTTGCCAGCTCTTATTTTTTCACTGAAGTGCTCGATACTGTCCTGGGTCTGCTTTACCTCTGTACCAAAAAGAGAATTCTTTTTTAGCCCGGTTTTATCTTCGATAATAACCGCAGAGACCCCCATACGCTCCAGAGAGCGGACCGTGTATACAAAATGCTCTGTCAATCCCCCAGTATCGCCATCAAAAATAACCGGCTTCGTCGTTACCTCCATAACATCATCTATGGTGCGGAAACGGGAGGTCATATCCACCAGCTCGATATCCGGCTTTCCCTTTGCAGTTGAATCACAGAGAGAGGAAATCCACATGGCGTCAAACTGATCCAGCCTTCCTTCATGATCCACTACGGTTTTCTCTGCGATCAGCCCGGTGATTCCGCTATGTACCTCGATCGCCTTCACAATGGGGCGGATCCTTAACAGCTGCCGCAGCCGCTTTCTCCGGAACTCCGGCATCATTAGCTTCTCCCGTATTTTAGCGTCGATATGCTTTACCTTCTCATTATAGGTATAGGGGACATCGATGATCTGGCCCCCGTAGGGAGTAATAAGCCTTTCCACATTGTCCCGGATTGCCTTCGTTGGGCCTTGGAGCCAGTTATCGCCATGGATTACATAATCTGGATGGAGCAGTTCCACAACCTCATCGTACATCAGGGACTCCTGCTTTATTACCCGATCAACCCCCGGAACTGATTTTACCAGCTCCATCCGCTCTTCAAAGGAAATGGTAGGAAAGCGGTCGAACTTTACCATAGCGGCATCCGATAATACGCCGATGACAACTGTGCCATATTTTTTCGCTTCCCTTATTATATTTAAATGCCCCTCGTGGATCACATCCGTCGTAAAGCAGGAATAGACTATTTTCATGAAAGTTACCTCCACCTTATTGATATACCACCGGAATCTGAATCTGGTTTAATTCCAAAGCTTCCCTGAACACCACAAAAAAATCTTGAATATCCTTTTCATCAATCGCACCAAGGGCGCAGAGCCGGAAGGTATTTGCGCCAGATATTTTCCCGGGATAAATGGTAAAGCCCCGCTCATAGCAATAATCATGGATTTTCTCGAAATCCCAATTCGGATCGTCAGGATAGCGAGCGGAAACCACCAGGCCGCTCTGCCATTCCCGCCTTACGGCATCTTTAAATCCGAGCTTGTCCAGGCCATCATGGAGTGCGTGGAATATACGGGTATGCCTCGCCCACTTCGCCGCCTCCCCCTCCGCCCAGTATTCCTTTAGCGCCTGGAGCAATGCGTAAATGGTCTGTACTGGCGGGGTAAAATGCATTTCACCGGTCTTCTCAAAAAACTCATATTGAAGGTAAAGATTGCAGTAATAAGAACGCTTGGGATAATCCTTAGATGCTTCAATTAGTTCCCGCTTTCCTATAATGAAGGAAAGGCCAGTCATAGCCATCAGCCCTTTTTGAGCAGAAGCCATGCAGAAATCGATCTGATCCTTTTCAATATCGATGGGGCGCATAGCCAGTGTAGAAGTGGTATCTACCGTAAAAATAGCACCATACTGGTGTGCCAGGGAGCCGATCTCCCGGATCGGGTTCAGAATGCCCGTTCCTGTTTCATTATGCGTCGTATGAACCAAACCGATATCCGGATTGCTTTTCAGCGTTTCCTCCACCTTCGAAAGATCCGGGAGCTGATCCACAGGAAATCTCAAATCAATATAGGGCAGGCCATAATACTGGCAGATCTCCACTGCTCTCGTACTGTATGCCCCATTGTTGACTACTAAAGCCTTTTTTCCCTCTGCCAGCAAAGAGTTTATACATACATCAATATTTAACGTTCCGGATCCGCAGAACAGCACACTGGTGTATTTATCTAAATCACCATGAACGATTTTCACCAGATCCTCCCGCAGACCTTTCATTAAATTTGCAAATTCCTTTTCACGGGGGCAGATATCTGGTACAACCTGAGCCATTTTTACTGTATCTGTTGTCGTGGATGGACCGGGGTTTAGTAGGATATTTCGTTTTATATTCATCGGTAGGATCTCCTTAAAAAATCAATAGTGGTAAAAATTATGCCCCGGAACTCGATCGGCTTCCGGTGGTAAAGACATATAATCCCCAAACATAATTGTTAAATACCTCTGATAATCACTAATTGCTGAAAATAATCTGCCCTCAAACCAGATTTCCGAATATGATTCGAATAAATAATATGGATATAAATCATCAGACGTAAGTTTATGGGGAGGCTTAACAGAATCTGCATATGTTATTTGAGAAGCTGAATAATTATATTTTGTTCTTATACGATTCTCCCATTGATTTATCTTTTTTACACCAACTTTTTTGACAATAAATGACATACATCTGTGCAAAAGGGCGGTAACATAATTTTCATTTTCACGCACCAGCAAAGAGTACTTTAACATCGAGCAAAAGCTCATACAAATTAAGCTCTGAATTCTTTTCAAACAACTTTCAGCAACTTTATCAATTGGGAATATATCAATACAAATACCCTTTTTTATATCAAGGCTCTCCGTCTCAGCAATATGTGCTGGAATATTCAAGTTAATAATTTTTGCAAAGCTATTCAAATACTGTGCGTCTGTCAAAAAAGTTTGCAAAAAATATGTCTCGTCAAATTCTTCTTTAAATATGTCACAAAATCTATCGAACTCTTTTCGCGGCATTAATACATCTATATCATCGTCCCATGGAATAAATCCTCTATGTCGGACTGCCCCCAGTAATGTTCCGGCTGCTAAAGAATATTTTAGATTATGCTTTTTGCATACTTTGTCAAACCTAATTAATATGTCTAGCTCTTCCTTTTTCACATACTCTAAATCATAATATATTCTTTCTCTGCTCTTCTCCATCTTATTTACTCCACTTTCTTTTTTTATGCAAAAAAAGTTTACTCCACAAAACTACTGTTTTTATTTCCCCCCTATATAAGAAAACGATAACCATAAACAAAAATATTTGATTGAAATTAAACACATATTCATCATGCTTTACAAGTATGACTGCCTGGACAAAGAGTATAGCTACTGATAAAACCATTCGTGTCATGTCAAAGGACATCCCTATAGCTTTTTGTGCATCCTTTGCGCGAATAAGAAAAACAATAACATACCCTAAGGTTGTGCCGATAGCAATGCCATATAATCCATATAATTTTATCAATATTAAATTTAATATTAAATTTGTAATTGCACCAATGAATGTAGTAATAAATGATTTATGAGATTCTACCTTAACCAAATATATAACTCCAGCAAAGGTAGAAAAACAGCTAAATAATGTTGCTATACTTAAAAAAGGAACATATTTCCATGCTTCAACAAAAGAATCTTCAATCATTAAAATAAATATGGGTTTAACAAACACAATTATGCAAGATGTACATAGCACTAATAATGCAGATGTCCATTTAAATATGTATGTATAGAATGTTTTACCACTTTTTTGCTCTTCTAATGCAGATAGCTGCCACGCCTGCATAAAAATAGAATATATTAAATTCAATATTGTAGGTAATTTCATGGAAAGTGAATAAATACCATTCGCTGAACTTCCCATAAAATAATTAATCATATACTTATCTCCGGCATTCATCAGCCACCACATTAAATTATTAGGTATTAGCGGTATACTATATAGCAGCATTCTTTTTAGAAAGTTAATGTTTATACTTCTAAATGAACAATGATGTAAAACATCTCCAGCAATCGTACATTGAATCCCGGCTAACAATTGGGCCAATATTAAAGAATACAGGTATCCATATACCCCGCATCGAAATATTAGTAAAAAGATTACATTTGAAAAAACCGTAACAACTGTAATAATCATTCCATTCAGACTGAATGAAATACTTTTTCCTCTTGCCCGCAAATATTGTCCAAATATCTGATTATATGAATTAAAGATAAGACAAACAATAAAATACAAAACAAATTCTGATTTATTAAATAAATATTTATAAACAGGTATGCCGAGAAAAGTAATACACGTCCCCCACATAAAAATAAGCATACTAATAGAAATTGCTTCATCCTTATCAATTTCATATGTTGGCAAAAAGCGTATTATTGATTCATAAATAACTAAGGTAGTAAAAGGAAGCATTAAACTTATTGCAGTGGAAAACAAGTCTATATTTCCATAGTCTTCCGTTGACAAATAGTATGTATATATAGGTACAATTAGAAATGTCAGTATTTTGCTTCCAAATGTTCCAACTGCGAAGATCGCTGTATTTTTTGCTAAGTATTTATATTTACTGGTGTTATCCATATATATTCTAAGCCAATACCCTATCAATCAACGTTAAGTGTCCCATGGCTTCCTCCATTTTTTTGTAATTCATATCCGGAGTTTTATTTAAAAGTTCTATAGCAGCCTCTATACTTATATTATCTCCTTCCTTTATGTTCCACCTGTATCCTACATAATCAAAATCCTCTAGCATATCCGAGATTTTATTACTATATATAACCGGAATAAAGGGAATTCTTAGTGCTATAGCAAGAATGTTTGCATGAAATCGTGTACATACCATCGCTGATATGTCTGAAAAAAATCGTATTGAATCTTCTACATTAGTATGATTAAATATCTCAATCTCATGTTGTAAAAAGCCACCCTTATCTATAATTAGTTTACAAGCATCTAAATCTCCCTCATTCTCGCAAAAAGAGAGTAAAACTATTGCATATTTTTCATATTTTTTTCTTATAGCCTTGATTAAACTAACTATCCCGGTTATGTATTTATCTTTGTTATCTCTAATACCTTTATTATTTAAACTAATCACAGATATTCCAACTCTTTTTCTACAGCTTTTTATATGTGTAAAGGGTATATTAAATACAATATCAGGATAGCATTTCACATTATTCAAGCACGAAAACATTTTATAAGATGTCAGATCCCTAAATATAACTATATCATAGTTTTTAAAAAGTTCTTGATGCTTAGCATGAAATTCTGTAGTAAAAAAGGGGCCAAAATTGCTATTAACAATCATATTATAATCACAATGATTCACTATATATTCAGCATCTCTGATCTTATTAATCCAAGATTTAGGAGTAACTTGCATAAAGATCGATCCGCCCAGTTCCAAATTAACATCATATTTTTTGCTTTTAAATTCCTTTATAATCTGGATTTTAGGCACATTAAAATAGGATATAAATTTATTAAACATTCTCCTAAGCACATCATTTTTATAAGGTGTAATAGATTTTATAATATGAAGATTTGAACACTTACATGCAACATCATATAAATTATTTGTATTGCTCACAAAAAAATCATGATTCGGGTATCTTTCACATATTAGTTTAATCATTAAGTCGTCGCCTAAATTATTATTTAAATACGAGGATAAATAAATTTTCATATATTACACTCTTTTATTGTAAGATAAAATATCTCAATTTTGCCACAATGATTAATAATAAGACAAGCTTATATTTCATCAAATAGAAATAACTTTTTTGCATCCATGGCAATTTACTTATTGGATATGTTTCCAAGACTTGCAGTAATTGTTGATCTTCCAAAATTTTTCGAATTTCTTTCTCAGTATTTTTAAAATTTTTAATTCCGCACCATCTGGATTTTTCAACTATTGTTACTCTGATGTTTGCTAAAAATCTTCTCGTTGCACGAAGCTTTTCTTCCTGATTTTCAGAATATTCTAACAGCTTTGCATATAATTCTTTAAACATGAAATACCGTTTAGAATTCTGTTTAAGTGAAAAGGAACATGGATTATCATGGCAATAATGATAAAATATCTTATTAACCATGCAGATTCGGTCGCATCGGTTTAAATAGTCCAAATTAAATAATAAGTCCTCAGAGTTTACTAACCGCTCAGAAACAAACCGAAGATTGTACTTCATAATTATAGTTCGCCTAAATATTGATCTACATACAGACATACCTAAGAAGCTATCATATTTATCTGTTGGAAGGCCTCCTAATAGCAGTGATTTTATATAAGATTTTGCCTTTGCTGTATCAGCTATAACGCAATCTTTATACTGCTTAACAAAATCTGATTTTAAAAATGTTTCGCCCTCCATATAGCTATATGACCAATCGCTTTTTGTTTCCTTAGCATAATCATATAGACACCTGAACATATTGGGTTCAACATAGTCGTCTGCATCTACAAATCCTATGTATTCTCCGCTAGCATGCTCTATTCCTACATTTCTAGCTATCCCCTGTCCCTCGTTCTCTTTTGAAATTATAGTTACACTATCATACTTTTCTAAAAATTCTTTGCATATCTTTTCAGTATTATCCGTAGATCCATCATTCACAATTACGATTTCTACCTCTATGCCTTTTTGCATAATCAAACTATTTAAACATCTACTTATATATTTTTCAGCATTAAATGCTGGTATTATTACACTAACCGCATATGTTTTCATTTTCTATGGCCTTTTCACAAAATAGTTCATATGACTGATATCTTGGTTCTGATTTACTGTATTTCTTTAGAGATATATTTGCATTACCACCATATAGCATTTTTTTCTCAAAATATTTATTAAAAGGAATATCTCTATTTTGAAATAGCCAAAAAAACTCAGCTAATTCTTTTTCAGGTGGAAATGTCCCATACCGCTCATAATAGGAACAAACTAATTCTCTCGCTTCCTGTTCTTCAAGTTGCTTCCTCTTGCTATAGTACTCCTCTAAGGAACAAATTACCTTGCAAGGATTTCCTGCTGCTACGGAATTTTCGGGAATATCTTTACAGACTAAGCTTCCAGCGCCAATAATGCTATTTTTCCCTATAGTTACTCCCTTTAAGATAATAGTATTTACACCAATAAAGCAGTTATCTTCAATTACAACTCGTCCAGCGGACCCAATAATATCCCCATATACAATTTTTAATACGCTCCAGTCAAATCCATGAGTTAAGATAACAACACCTTCTGTAATGGTTACATTCTTCCCGATTTCAATTAAATATGGACGAGTCTCATCAATTAAAATTTTATTAGGAGTAACAAAGTAAACATCATTTTCCACTTTTGCTCCAATTTCGTTTAAATACTTGATATATGTCTTCGAGCTATACTTATGCCTATAAATAACTCTTTTTACAATTTCTTTGATCATATTTTACTTCCTTAGATAAAGATATCGCTATCACTGTATAAAACAAATATCCACTACTTTCAATTCTTAACGCTGAATTGTAAATATTGATTATAATTCCTACTATTGCTGTAATTCCAGCTATCAATAAGTAATAACTTTTTTCAGGATATCGATCTAATAATTTCTTGCACTTTATAAATATTAAAAGGTATAGTCCTAAAAATAATAATACCCCTAATAATCCATTTTCTATAAGAACATGAGGATATAAGTATCCTGAAATAGCAATTCCCCCATATCTTTTATGTAATGCACTTTCAAAAAATACCGAGTATTCAAACGACCCTGTCCCTAAACCAAATAATAGCTTCCATAAATCAATTAAAAAGTATTCTATAACAATGCTATAAGCGGTAAGTCTATTCGATATCGGTATCCCATTAATGTATAACACCTTTGACGAGTTATATGATCTCGTTAAATAATCTAATAAAATATCAACCTGAAAAAACTTCCGAAATCCTGGATAGAAAGTGCTTAATATTTGATACCCAATTATCGTTAGAGTTAAGCCAAATAGTAATATACCTAAGCACTTTTTAACAATGGATATCGAAACCTTTTTATCATTTACTAAAACGAATAAAATAAGTATGATTGCTATAAGCTCTACAAAATAAAATTTTATTTCATTTACAGCACAGGTAATGCATATTATACTCAAAAAAAATCCCGTTTTTAATATACCACGTCTTTTAGAAAAAAAGGCAGCTATATTTTCAGAAGTTAAAATAACACATATTGTATTGATGGCTGAATTACCACCTGAATACGTTCCAAAAAATCCATTTAAATAGTCGTCACGTATTCCAAGATAAATATATTGATATAACATAACAAACAAATTTATAATAATAAAATAGTTTAAGTTTTTAAATATTTTATCTATTGCTTTTAAGTCTAAAAATTTTGATGCAATTATTATCCAAACAAAGAATCTTCCATGATTTCGTATTCCCCACAAAATTAATACGAATGATATTCCGTTTATGGCTGAAACTATTATTCCTGTTACAAAAAACAATAACATAAAGCAAACAACTTTAATATCGTCAATGCTCCAATATTGATTGCCTATTAATTTGATCAGCAATATAAGTGTAATTACGTCTGTTACATAGTTAAAGTATGTTGGAAAGTTTAAATCTGATATTAAGAATTTAACAATTATGTTATAGTACAGCTGAAATTCTATAAGTCCAACAGCTGACATTTTACTCCTATAAAACATCTTTAGTCTACCGAAACTCTTTCTTAATAATTTTAATTATTTCTTCTGAAATGCTATCAGCATCATACTTTTTTGCAAACTTAACACACTTATCTTTTAATTGATCTTTTTCCTTTACACTTCTACATATTCCATCAATAAAAGCAGCTTTATTTAGTTCCTTTACTAAAATCCCAGTCTCGCCAGGAATAACTAAGTTACGAACTCCAATGACATCAAACCCTACAACCGGAAGGCCTGCTGCAAGAGCCTCTAATACTGAAAGAGAAACTCCCTCTCCTTTCGATGGAAATAAAAAAACATCACTCTTACTCAATTCTTTTACTATTTCTACATGATCCTTTCTGCCTAATAATTTTATAAATTGCTCTGCTCTTGCTTTATTTATTTTACTCAGAATATTTTTATAATCTGGTCCATCTCCTATTATCACAAGAATACTATTAGGATTCATTTTATAATAGTCTATAAATGAATCAACTAATAAATCCACATTCTTCCATGCATCTATTCTTCCTGTATAAATAAATCTTAATTCCTTTTCTTTCTGTTTCTTACATGCAGCAATTCCTTTATAATCGATAGGGCTTCCTATGGAATAAAAAACTTTTTTGTTAAATATTTTTTTATTTTTGTGCAATTCTAATTCTTCTTCACTAGACACAAAAAAAGTTACGTTTGCTAAAAGTTGTGCAAAAGTATATCCGATATTTAAGATTCGTATAAATCCGCTATTTTTTTTGTAAGACAACCCATGTTGATGATGAACGACAAATTTTTGAGGGTAACATATTTTTATAGCTATCGTTGTTGCAGATGTATGAGAGTAAATAATATCATATTGTTTAAACTGTTTTCGATGCTTTAAAATGCCGAAAAAGCTTCTTATAAAATTAGGTATAATTTTATTATTAGCTTTAATATTCGTATATATAAATATCCTTTTTCCTAAAACACTAAAGGGGGCATTATCTCCTTCGACCTTCCCTCCCCATATATCTACTGACCAATTTTTTTCTTTGACAAATGAAGGTAATAAATTCTTTACATAGTTTAGCATCCCTCCCATAGGCCAATTTTTATAATTCGATAAATAGATGTCTTCTATTATGATTCCGCTTCCTTCCCTTAAAATATCTTTCGCTCCTACTGTATCGCTTATAATAACAGGGACTCCATGACAAATTGCTTCAAGCACTGTAAAACCAAATGTTTCATACCATACACTTGGAACAATCAGCACATCTGTGTTTAAAAAAATATTCTTCAGCTCATTATAACTATATCTATCGTGAATATTCATATAAGGTTTCTTTTCATTTAAATTAAAATGTATATCCAAGCAAAAATTTTGCTTCTCTAACCAAAGCTTATCCAATGCTGACACCAATAAATAAAATCCCTTACCTCCACTTTGTGACCCCATATATCTAATTTTTATTTTCTTATCAGAAAATGTTTTTTTAATTCTATTATCTACTATATTCAAATGACTAATATTAATAACAGTGCAAGTGTGCTTACCAAAATATTGCTCATATATCATTTGTGTTACAGAACTATTAAAATGAATAATATCCATCATTTTTAAAAGTGAAAAATAATAGCTGCGTAACTTCTTATATTCCAAACTTGTATTCCTTGATTTACCATTTCTCTGTATACCCGCCAGATATTGCTTTCTATGCTCTTGCCGGATTTTTTTTATGATTGCAATATCTTTTAATTTTCGGTATATGGGCGTCTGCAATATTTTAATTTTTTTCATAGATAATGCTGTGCTGTTACATTGGCTGCAATTTTCGCAGGATATAACAGATGAACAAATCTCTCCTTGAGAAAACATCGTCACCTTAGGACAAATTGGAAAAAAATCATGTGCTGAAAATACAATCCGTATATTCCTATCCTTTGCAATGGATAAAAAACTTTTATGTATTCCCATTAGAGTATGCATATGGATGACATCTGGTTTGAAATCATCAAACAGTTTTCTGTAAACTTTCGTATCAACATTTTTCATAAACAATTCAAATTTATTAATTCCCTCGTCAAAAGGAATTGGTAATGGATTAACTATTTCATAGCTTTGGATAAATATTTCATTACAGCTACTTTTTATTAATCCACAATCTAAAATTGATACATGCTGATTAATTAGTCTCATTCTGCCTGGCCACAGTAATGCCACCTGATGTCCCTTTTTGCTCTGCTGTATCATTAAATCGATATTAAATTTTGTCATTCCACCACTTCTATACGGAGGAAATCCTAATGCATAGTGTAATATTCTCATCATAGCCTCATACTTTAAAGTAAACTATTTATGTATCCAACTATAATATATTTTTTAAAAATAGCATTTTGTATTCCATTGCTATCTTTTCCCATATGTAATGTTCTTTAATACGTTTTTTGGCTTGTATTTCAAGTTTTTTTCTTTCTTCTAACGTTATAGATTCTGCTTTATTTATTAATGAAGTCAAACTTCCCTTTTCTTTATTCCAATATAATGCACTGTCTTTTGCCACCTCCCGGTTAAACCCCACATCTAATAATAAGCTCAGTTTTGTACTTCCCAGTGCTTCTAGCAATGAAGGATTCGTTCCTCCAACAGAATGTCCATGCAAATATCCATATGCATTTTCCCGAATTTTTTTCAATAATTCCTGGTCATAAACGGTTCCTACAAATTTAATTCTTTTATTCTCTCTAAAATGTAATCTTCTCTCTAGCTGCTGCAAAAATTTTTCGTCCGCTGTTGTAATAATGGCAAGATCTCTCTCTGACTTTGAATTCATAAATTCCTGAATCATAATTTCAAAATTATTTTCTGGAACAAATCTGCCTACAATCAGATAATATCCGTCCGCCTTTAATCCATTCTCATTCATCCATCCTACATACGCTTCATCATCATCCTTCAATTTGGATGGCTTTACTTCAGCTCCGTAGGCAATAAAGGTTGTTTTTGGTTTGTACTCCTGATACTCCTTTTGAATATATCTTTCAATATTTCTACTATCACAAATAAGTAGATCTGCATGTTTTACCATCATACCTTCAGATTTTTTCCAATACCAGCGCACCGGCTTTGACCATTTTGCTCTCATCCATTCATGTCCATCTGGATTAACATACAGTTCCCCGTTCAAGCGATGAATTCTCCTCTGAAAATATGCAGCAAACGGTCCAATCCTGCAAGCCAATACATAAATGATCGACTTTTGTATTTGCTTTTCTTCAATATATTCGCAGCACTGTTTCAATGCCAAAGCGTCATAATAAATTGCCTGTGCTGATCCTATATTTGGAACCTTCAGTTGAAAGCATCTGGCATTGTTGTATTCGAATTCCCTTTTCTCTTTGCCTTTGCATGCGATATGATACTGGATATTCGAATTATCTTGGTGGTATTCTGTCAATTTATCCACAAATGTTTCATATCCTCCGTATCGCCCCGGAATCCCTTTTGAACCAATGATAAAAACATGCCGCTTCATCCCTATTCACATTCCCTTCCGTCCCATCCTCAACTACACCTTTCCATCATCAATTCCCTTGCATACACCTTCATACTGCTCTCCTTCAAATCCTTCGGTGTCAGCTTCTTCTCGATCCCCGCCAGCCTCCGATACTTATCAAATATCTGAATAAACATCTCCATGGAAAGCGGCTTACCATACTTGGATAAAAACATCCTTTCACCATACT
Source organism: uncultured Lachnospiraceae bacterium (assembly GCA_951800145.1). Classification (GTDB taxonomy): domain Bacteria; phylum Bacillota; class Clostridia; order Lachnospirales; family Lachnospiraceae; genus Caccovicinus. Next base: position 26,948 of record CATOJE010000001.1, read on the forward strand.
CCCCGCCCCTTTGAAAGGCCTTTCTCTCCTCCAGCCACCACTCCATCTTCCGTCGAAGCCCCTGGGAGTATAGCCGTATGCTATAATCTGCCCCCTTCTTCCTCCGGATTACCAGCACCCCCATCTCCCTGTCATAATCCGGCACCTCGATCCGCAGCAGTTCGCTGATCTCAATCCTGTGATAAAAAAGCAGCTCCATCATCACCCGATCCCGAAGACAGACCCGCCTGCGGAACTCGCTGTCCAGTCCTTCATACTCCCGCTCCATAGCCAGGAAAAATGCATCCACATCCTTCCTGGACAGCAGCCCTTCTGCTGCCTGGCTCCTCTGATTTCTTTTTCCAGCACCCTCTACCGGCTTTAAGGAACGGCAGCTGGAGATGACCCCCTTGTTTACTAAATAAGTGAGATAATATCCCAGCACCCGGTTCTTCCGGTAAATGGTGGAAAAGCTCAGCTTCCTTTCATCTCTGAGATATTCCAGGTAGGCTTCCATCTGCTCTTCGCAGGCAGTTCCATCTTCACAGGTAGTTCCGCCTTCACAGGTAGTTCCAGATTCCTTGCCCTCTTCCTTACCCGCCCGGCCCTCCGCCCATACATAGAAATGCTCCAGATCCATGCGGTATGCCTTTTCTGTCCTTCGGTCTAAACCGTGCTGTACTACATAGCTGTCAATAAAGCCTTCAATCAGACTTTTTGAATCAAAAAACACATCCCGCACCCGTTATCACCTCTCATTCATCTCTCAATATTTATAATTATTTGAATTTATTTAAATGCATCATTTAAAGGGCTTATCTACATCAGGCCTTTAAGTCTGTTTCTTTTCTATGTTTCTTTTCTATGTTTCTTTTCTATGTTTCTTTTCTATGTCTCCTTTCAATGTTTCCTCTCCAGAAGCATTGACTGAAGCAGTGACGCAGCTGGTAGCAATGGTGGCAAAAAACAGATCTGCAATATATTCCACTTTTATTCGTTATTTGAAGTTATTTGATTTTTGTAAGCTGCCTCAAATCCCCCTCCTTTCGCTGCCGCTCTGTGCTATGCTTGCTGCGGCTTTCCACACTGTCACTGCAGTTCCGCGTGAAAAAGCCTACAAGCCCAGGGCCCGGAAAACCTTCATAAAAGCCCGCGAGCCGGAGCCCAGGAAGCCTTCATAAAAGCCCACGAGCCGGAGCCCAGGAAGCCTTCATAAAAGCCCACAAGCCGGAGCCAGGAAAGCCTTCATAAAGACCTGGAATCCGCTGTCCTCTAAGGACTCACAGCCAGTGTTTCAAAAAGTATAGGTTTTGAGACTGACACCGCATTGGTAAAAATGAACAAGAAAAATCCAGATTTTGTGATTGACAATTCAAGAATTTTATAGTATTGTTGTTAAAGTTGATGAAAGAAAAACTGTCTCAAAACCTATACCTTTTGAGACAGTTTTTTCTTTCTTGTATTCTTTCTTTTATTTTCTTTTTTCCCATGATACTCAGCATAATACTCAAGTTAATCAGAAACCTTTCTAAAACCCTGCTGCAGGCAGCTGCCATCCATTTCTCAGCGCTGCAGGGCAGTGTTATCTGAAGCATTCACACAAAGGCAGCCCCGCTATCATACACAATGGCTATGAGCAGGCAGAAGGATATACTATTTTCATATTCTGTTACTTTTTGTATATCTTGTATAATTTTTATTGTAAATATTCCTATCGCTTTGTATAATAGCTTTAAGAATGATAAAAAGGTGTGTCTATTGAATATGAGTCGAATCCCTATAACCTTCCGCAAGCGCATGATCTTATATAATCTTCTGATGATTATCTGCATTGCCTGCATGATCAGCGTTTATACCTACTCTTTCTATCGAAAGGATGCTATTACCAGCGAGACGGCCAGCTCGGTGAACCGGCTCCATCTGCTTTCCTCCAGGCTTGAGGTCGCCTGCGATGAGCTGATTAATATTGTCCAGAACTGTGCCGGGAGAAAGTCTCTGTTCCGCACCTCTATCCTCTCCAGGCACGATCGGTTTTCCGATGAGGAGTCCGGGCTTTATGCGGCAGGGGTGTTGAAGGATCTCTGCGCCATCTCCGGGTACAGCGAATATATCCATAAAATCACGGTGTATGAGAAGGATTCTCTTTTTATCCAGGCAGGCACCTCCCACGGCAGCTGGAATGACGCGGGCTCGATTATGGACGCGCCCTGGTTTGATGAGCTGTTGAATAAAAACATACGGGAGAATACCCTGACTCTAAGGGATAATCCTTTCCCTTTGGATGCAAAAACCGTCCCCTATATCCTTCCTCTCATCCGCCCCCTTCAGTATTCTAAGAAGGAGTCGTCCCGGGATGCATGGGTCTGCCTTACCCTGTCGCCAAAGCTGTTCCAGCATACCCTGGCCCTTTTGCCTCAGGATAAATCCCTGCTGATTTTGACCAGTGATTTTGATCCTGTCAGCAGTATGAATATGGACTCCTTCCCTGTGGCAGAGCTGGAAGGGGTTCTCCGGGCCCATCCGGCTCAGACTGGCAGCCTGCAGGTGAAGCTGTCCGGCAAGGGCTGCATCCTGACCTGGGAACGCCTCCCCATCAGCGGCTTGATCCTATGCGAGGTTCTGCCCTTAAAGAGTATTTCGCCCAATCTCAATGCCATCCGCGCTACGGTGGGGCTGGTTTTTTTCTCCTGCATTGCCATCGGGTTTTCTCTGTCCCTTTTATTCACCCGTTATCTGACGCGGCCGATTATGCGTCTGATCGCACACATGGATGTGATTTCTTCTGGAAACTTTGACCGGAATCCGGATATTGAATCTGATGATGAGCTGGGGCTTATCGGACAGCGGATCAATGAAATGTCCGCCCATGTTTCGAATCTGATGGAAAGCCGCATTCACGATGAGCAGGAAAAGCTGAATTTAGAGATCAAGATGCTCCAGGCCCAGATTAATCCTCATTTTCTCTATAATACGCTGGATTCCATCAAATGGATTGCGACTATGCAGCAAAGCGCGGGGATTGTCCGGGTGGTCTCAGCCCTCTCCTCCCTGCTGAAAAATATGGCTAAGGGATTTAATGAAAAGGTTACCATCCGTCAGGAGCTGGATTTTCTTGATCATTATGTGACCATTGAAAAGATCCGCTATATTGAGCTGTTTGATGTTGAAATCACTGTAGACGATCCGGCCTTGTACCAGGCGGGCATCATCAAGCTTACCCTGCAGCCCCTGGTGGAGAACAGCATTTTCTCCGGTATTGAGCCCAGCGGGAAGCCGGGGCTGATCCAGATCCACGTTTATTCTGAGGAGGAGGTTTTGTATATCTCCATCCGGGATAATGGGGTGGGCATTTCCCAGGAAGGGATCGCCCGGATGCTGACAGATACCTCCCGGGTATCGAAGCACTATATGAGCGGTATCGGCCTCCCCAATGTTGACCGGAGGATCAAGCTGGTATACGGGCAGCAGTATGGCCTTACCATGGACAGCGTGGTGGGCGTCTATACCTGCGTCACCGTGTCTCTTCCCTTAGAGTTCTTGTCTGGCGCTGAGGGGCAAAAAGATGTGCTGACTGAGCAGGAGCAGCCGTCTGGGCGAACCTATCCCGGCTGAGCTGCCATTTCAGGCAGAACAAACATGCCCCGGCTTCGCTGCCACTTCAGGCAGAACGAACACGCCCCGGCTTCCCAGCTACTGCGGGCAGGCTGGAAGATGCCCAGCCGGATATCTACGAATTTGGAAAAGGAGCTTTTTATGTACCGAATCATTCTGATTGACGATGAACCATTGATCCTGGCAGGCATCGCATCCCTGATCTGCTGGGAGGATCATGACTGCTGCATTGTGGGGAAGGCCACGAACGGCCATACGGCCCTGGAGCTGATCCTGGACACCCGGCCGGATATCGTGATCACGGATATCCGGATGCCGGTGATGAACGGCCTGGAGCTAATCCAGGCCTGCAAGGAGCGGAGCGGTGACTTTGCCTTCATCTTCCTGACGAATCTGGAGGATTTCCAGCTGGCGAAGGAGGCGGTGCATCTGGGCGCCACCGACTATCTGGTAAAGCTGGATCTCCAGCCCCAGACGCTGATCCAGGCCCTGGAGCGGGCCAAGGAGCACTGCTCCCGCATGGAAAGCCATCACAATAAGGAGCTGTACACCCTTCTATTAAAGGACAGCAAAAAGCAGCTGGAGCAGAATTATTTTTCCCAGCTGCTTCTGCACCCCTGGGATGCGCCCTTTCCCTTTCAGCCGGAAATCGACAATGCCTACCCAAAGGCTTACCTGATTCTGTGTCAGATGAAGCCGGAGCAGATCCGTTTCGGCCAGACAGAGTCTTATGACTTTCAGTTTATTTCCAGTCAGCTGCTGGATGTTGTTTCCGGAATCGGGGCGCGGTATTTCTCCAGCCACACCATACTGATGCCCCAAAAGGATACCATGCTCCTGGTAGTCTCCCCCAAGGAGGAGCATGACCGAGAAGGCTCTCTCTCCGAATTCTGCACCAAGGTGAATGTGGCGCTTGGCACCTATTTTGCCCTGACCGCCCTCTTCGGCGTCAGTCAAAGGAAGATGGAGGTTTCCCAGTTTCCTGAGGGGCTGACAGAGGCCCGGTCTGCCCTGGGCCGCTGCTACTATGCTTCTGCTCTTGGCATTGTTTTTTACCAGGATCAGAAGTCGCGTCTGCGTCCCCCCGTCCAGCGGGAGTTTAATATTAATTTCCTGAAGAAGTCCATGTCCATGGCTGTGCTGGAAAATGAAAGTCAGGATTTAATGGAAATCTTCCACCAGCTTTCCGATCTGTTTACCCAGTATAAGCCGGATAAAACCCAGGCAGTCAGCGCCTGCATTAATATTTACTCCTATCTCCACGACCTGCTGCAGAATGAGGGTTCCCAGGACAATGAATTCCCCTATAGCATGGATATCGCCAAGCAGCTCTCCAGCCTTGGGAGCCTGGATGATATTCTGCTGTGGCTGGACAGCTTCTGTGAGAAAATATGCGCCATGCTCACAGAGCGGAAGGAAAAGCGTTCGGACAAATTCGTCTATATGGCAAAGCGCTACATCCATGAGCATTACCGGGAGAAATTAACCTTGTCTGAAATTGCAGAGCACTTAAAGATCAGTCCCGGTTATCTCAGCTCTACCTTCAGCCGCTATATGAACCGAACAGTCTCCGACTACATTGCCGAGGTAAAGATCGAGCACGCCAAGGAGCTGATCGATTCCGGCCAATACCTGATCTACGAGATCGCGGACCAGCTGGGCTTTGAAAATGCCTATTATTTCAGCAAGGTGTTTAAAAAGGTCACTGGCATGGCTCCAAAGAATTATGAGTGCTGGCATAAATTAAATAAGAATTAAATTAAAATGGTGCAAGTTAAATAAAAGTTAAAATTAAAAGAATTAAACTAAATGAGAATCAAACTAAATAAGAATTAAAATCAGGAAAGGAATCTCCGATATGAGCAAAAAAGTAATTCTAATTATGACCGATACCACCCGCACCGATATGCTGAGCTGCTACGGCAATCCTGCCATGGACACCCCAAACCTGGACCGGCTGGCCGCCGGCGGCATCCGTTTCGACCAGGCCTATACCACCCAGCCAGTATGCCAGCCTGCCCGCTCAGCTATTTTCACTGGAAGCTATCCCCACTCCTGTGCCGGCTGGTCCAACTGCATGGGCCTGTCTGATAATGTACAGAATATCGGGCGTCGCTTACAGGATCAGGGCGTCCACAGCGCTTATATTGGAAAATGGCATCTGGACGGAGGGGATTATTTCGGCCTTGGCCGCTGCCCAGAGGGCTGGGATCCGGATTACTGGTATGATATGCGGAATTATCTGGAGGAGCTTTCACCAGAGGAGCGGTATATCTCCCGTCAGGCCCACACCATGGAAACCCAGGATATCCCGGCGGAATTTACCTATGGCCACCGCTGCTCGGACCGGGCCATTGATTTTCTTCAAAAGCATCAGGACTGTGAGCAGGATTATTTCCTGGTGGTTTCCTACGACGAGCCTCATGACCCCTGCCTCTGCCCAAGGGAATTCTGGTCTAAATATGAGCAGGTGGAATTTCATCGGAAGAAAAATCTCCTGGACACTCTGGAGGGCAAGCCGGAGCACCACCGGATCTGGGCGGGCAAGGACTACTTAAAGGCCGCCTCCCCCGATTTCTCCATGAATTTTAAATATTTTCTCGGCTGCAACAGCTTCGTGGACTATGAGATCGGGCGGGTGCTCCAGGCAGTGGAGGATTATGCAGAGGATGGTGTTGTGATTTACACCTCGGACCACGGAGATATGCTCTACTCCCATTCCCTGACCCAAAAGGGGCCTGCCATGTATGAAGAGATCACCCATATCCCTCTGATTATCCGGGGCTTCGGCAAGGGCCAGGCGAATCCTAATCCGGTTTCCCATATAAATCTGGCCCCTACCATCTTTGATATCTTTAACCTCCCTGTGCCAAAGGTGTTCGAGGGAAAAAGCATCTATGAAGAATTAAAAACCGGGCGCAGGACCAATGAGTATGTGTTTATGGAATTCGGGCGGTACGAGGTAGACCACGACGGCTTCGGAGGCTACCAGCCTATCCGCTGCGCCTTTGACGGGCGGCATAAGCTGGTTATCAATCTTATGACCTCCGACGAATTTTATGACCTGAAGGAAGATCCGGAGGAGATGGATAACCGGATCCTGGATCCTGCATTAGACAGGGAAAAGCGCCGTCTCCACAAGGCCCTGCTAGATAACATGTATCAGACCCGGGATCCCTTCCGCGGGTACTACTGGGAAAACCGCCCCTGGAACAGCTATCCCGAGGATCGAACCTGGGACAGCCGCCGGATGACCCGCCAGCGGGAAAATGAAGACTATGAGCCCCGCCAGCTGGACTACTCAACCGGGCTTCCCATGGAGGCGGCGGTTCGGAAAAAGGGAGAATGCACCTCCCAGGCGGACAGCACCCATGGAGAAGAGCAGATTTAGAATCGATAGCGTGAAAAAGCGGAGGGCCGCAGCCCTCCGCTTTTACTGATTAGTTAATGATTCGATAAGCATTCACAGGCCTTCTGCCAGCCCCTTCATCCCATCCCATTTCCGCTCCATATCCGCCGCAAGGGCGAACTGTACCCTGGCCCGGTCCAGGTTGTGCTCCGGCCTGTGGATGCGGAAATACCGATCCCCCTCCAGATAATCGGTTAAAAACCGCATCCCGCATTCTAAGGTCATCAGCTTTGCCCCCCATGGAAGCATGCGGATTTCCCCATCGGTCAGGCGGTTGGCGCAGCCCTCCAGAAACCCTTGGGTATAGGCTTTAAACAGGGGAAGGGACAGGGAAACCTTTGCCAGATCCAGCTCATCCTCAGCCGCTGTATTCGCGCCGAACCGGATGGAATCGCCGAAATCAAAGACAGCGGTCCCCGGCATCACTGTATCCAGGTCGATGACGCACAGAGCCCTTCTGGTATGGTCATCCAGCAGCACATTGTTCAGCTTGGTGTCATTATGGGTAACCCGGTATGGGATCTCCCCCTGCCTTAAGGCATCCATCACCTTAGAGATCTCCTCCCTCCGATCCATCACAAAGGCCAGCTCTCTCTCCACCCCCTTGGCACGTCCCTTTACATCCGCCCTTGCGGCCCTGGACAGCGCTTCAAGCCGCTTAGGCGTATTGTGAAAATCCGGGATGGTTTCCACAAGCTTCTCCACTGGATACTGGTCTAACAGGCGCTGGAAATGCCCGAAGGCCTTTCCGCTCTGATAGAAATCCTCCTGATTTTCCGCTACATCATAGCCTGTGGCGTCAGTAATAAACAGGTACATCCTCCACCATGAGCCCAGGCTGTCCACATAGTAATCCTGCCCCTGTCTGGTTTTCACCAGAGTCAGGGTTTCCCGGTCCGCGTCCCCTCCGGATTTCTGGATCTGCTCCCTGAGGTAAGCCGTCACCCCGGATATATTTTTCATCAGGCCCTCTGGATCTGCAAATACATGGGTATTCATCCGCTGCAGAATATACCGGCCCCTGCGTCCCTCCTGACCCGGAGCTTTGGTACAGAGGAGAAAGGTATCATTAATATGCCCGTTTCCATAGCGCCCTATCGAATAGGGCTCGCCCTCCACTAAAAATTGCTCTGCAGCTTCTCCGATTCTCCCGCACGCCCCTGCGGCAACTGTCTGGTAATCCATCATTCTTCCTCCCACAGCTGTTCCGGATACAGCCCTTCTGCCTTCATCCGGCGGATGGCCTCCACTACCTTTTCCTTATCCTCCTTGTAGGTCACTCCGTACCAGCTGTCCCCCGAGGGAAGCACCCTCACATCCGCCCGTCCCTCCCGAAGGAGCTCATCCACCACAAAGGGCAGGAAATATTCGCATTTCAGCGGATCTGTGCCCATGCCGTGATCCAGGAAGGCTGGAAAGCGGCGGCTCAGCTCCTCTAAGATGCTTGGGGTAAATCCCCACAGGTTCATGGACACTACGGTTTCTCCTGGAAGGGATATCCAGGTAAGCCCCTCATCCTCTGTATATTCAGCCCGGCCCCCATGGCTTTCGATCCGGGTTCTCTCCACAATCTCCCGAAGCATCCCATCCGGATCCAGGGAGCACACGCCCCGGGCAACATGGCCGTGATCCGTCAGGGTTTTATCCAGCTCATAGCCGATCATGGCGTAATGGTATCGATCCCCATCCTCCATATGGGAGAGCTGGTGAAATATGGCGGGAAAAGCAGATTTCCCGTAGTAATCATCAGCATTGATCACAGCAAAGGGAGCGCCCTCCAGCTCCCGGGCGCAGCAGAGAATGGCGTGGCCTGTACCCCAGGGCTTTTTCCGGCCTTCAGGGCAGGTGTACCCCTCTGGCAGCTGGTCAAGCTCCTGATAGACATAGGCGATTTCTGCGCGGCCCTCCATGCGCCTTCCGATCTGCTCTTTAAATTCCTTTTCAATGGCCTTTTTAATAATAAAAATAATTTTTTCAAATCCTGCTGCAATGGCATCATAGATAGAAAAGTCAATGATCAGGTTTCCCTGCTCATCCACCGGGTCGATCTGCTTCAGACCGCCATACCGGCTTCCCATGCCTGCCGCCATTATCACAAGTACTGGCTTTTTCTTCATGGCTTTCCCCTTTCCTTCTCCCACCAAAAGGGATCCCCCAGCATGGTGAGATATTCCTTTAACTGCTTCCGAAATTCTAAAATCCTCGGATCCCTACAGTCCCGCTCTATCACCTTAGGATGGAGCTGCCAGGGATCCTTCTGGTCATCATACAGATATTCCGCCTGCTTTTCCTCCGGCATATAGCCATTCGTAATCACGTAGGTATACTCCCGGGTCTTGATTCCCCGCCACCCATGGGCCTTGTGGGTCATCCCCAGCCTGGAAAAAGCCGATACACTCTCCGGCATCCCCGGATAAGAGCACAGAAACATCTGCTTTGGCCCCTGCTCCTCCCCGCCCAGAGCTGCCGCCTTATGGCTGATTCCCTGGCAGGTGTCCGGCACCGGCAAATCCAAAAGCTCTAAAAGCGTGGGCATGTGATCCGGGCTGGCAAACAGAACCTGGCTTTTCCCCGGGGGAATCCGGTTCTTCTGCCGCATCAAAAGCGGGATGTGGATGGACTCTTCATACCAGACATTTTTGCTCATCCGCCCATGGGAGCCCAGCATCTCCCCGTGATCCGCAGAGAGCACAACCAGGGTATCCTCCTCCATCCCCTTTTCCCGAAGATAGCTTAGGATCCGCCCAAACTGCTGGTCAATCCCATAGACCGCGGCAAAATACTGCCTGGCGATGGTCTCCATTTCCGGGGTGCGTTTCTCCTGGGGCACATTAGGCCGCCAGGAAATCTCCAGATCCCGGAACCTCTGGTAATACTGCTCCGGAACCAGCTCATAAGGCAGATGGGGCGGATTATAGGATACGAACAGGGCAAAGGGCGCCGGATCCCTTCTGTGAGCCTCCAGATACTCCAGGGCTTTATCTGTTTCGTATTCCGCCGACCATTTCCCCGGGAAGACAGGCTTTGGAGAATCTGCCCAGTAGTGGGGATTTAAATGGTCGTCGCAGGCCCCATAAGACAGCCAGTAGTCAAAGCCCTGCCGCCGCTCTCCCGGCGGCGTATAGGCGTCCCAGCCCGCCGCCCCAGATAAGGGATGGCTGGTAAAATTCTGTTCCGAGGCATCCAGGTGCCACTTTCCGATGTACCCGGTCTCATAGCCGCCCTCCTGCAGAACATTCCCGATGCAGGTCTCCTGGGGCTTCAGCATCAGCCTCTCCTCAAGCCCTGTCTTGCAATTCGTCCACAGGCCGATGGAGAAGGGATATTTCCCAGTCATCAAGCTCCCGCGGTGAGGCGTACATAAGGGGAAGGTGCTGTATGCATGCTCAAAGCAGCGGCTTTCCTCTGCAAACCCATCGATATTCGGGGTGAGCGCCGGATCCTTGTGGACAAACCCCATAGCCTGGTATCTCCACTGATCCGCAAAAATATAAATAAGATTTGTCTTCATCCTGATTCCTCTTCTCTGTGAACATCACCTACCAGTACATGTTCCAATCCCCAAGGCTCCTGGTCAGCGCTTCCATGTAAAAGTAATCCCCCCAGGTATTACACTCATCCACGCCTCTGTCTCTGCAGGTATTTTCCCTGGAATCCCTGGCATAGGTTCCATGAAGCAGCAGGCCATTGGACCGGGTCCGATCCCGGTTGCCGCAGTGCTTAATCAGAGCGTATAAAAGCCGGCCTGCCGCGCCTGTGTACCGCTTCGCCCCTTCCTCGTCCAGATATTTTGCCATTTCCAGCATGCCGCAGACCGCGATGGCCGCCGCCGAGGAATCCCTTGGCTCTTTGCTTCCCGTATCAAAATCAAAATCCCAGTAGGGGATCAGATCCTCTGGCAGATGGCTGAGGAAGAAGTCCGTCACCCGCTCAAACAGCGGGATATAGGATGGATCCTTAAGGTAGTGGTAGCTGAGGGCAATGCCGTAGATCCCCCACGCCTGCCCTCTGGCCCAGGCAGAGCCGTTCCGATTCCCCTGGTGCGTCACGCCGAAGGAGGGCTCCCCTGTTTCCATATCGATAAAATAGGTGTGGTAGGTGGAATCATCCTCCCGCAGGATGCACTTCATAGCCGTACGGATATGGTTCCCGGCTATCTTAGCATAATGCCTGTCTCCCGTCGTCTCACTGGCCCAGTACAGAAGCGGAAGATTCAGCAGACAGTCGATAATCAGCCGGTACTCCGACGCATCCCCTGTATTTCCCCAGGCCTGGAGAAACTCTCCCTTCTCCCGGTACCGCCCTGCAAGGTGATCCGCTGCCTTAAGCGCTGCCTCCCTTGCCTTTGGATTCCCGGTAAGCTTGTAGCCTGCTACGCAGGAAAGGCTGAAGAGAAATCCCATGTCGTGATGGTTCACATCGATCTGATCCCGGATCCGGTCATAGAAGCTATCCACCTGCACCTGGGCCGCCGCCTGAAAGGCAGCATCCCCGGTATATTCATAAGCCAGCCACAGCACCCCGGTCCAAAAGCCTGTGGTCCACTCCACATTCTCTGTGGCTTTATAAAATCCGTCAAAGCTGTTGGAAGACGGAAAATGATTGGTAAATACAGGAAGATCCTCCCGGATAATCCGGACTGCCTCCTCCATGGCCCTTCCCGCCAGCCCCTTATCTGCCGTCGGATAGCCCATCAATGTTTCCCACGTCTGTGCCATATAATCCTCCCTCCTCCTTAATCATCCCTTAATGCCGCTGGCAGCTACGCCCTCCACAAAGAACCGCTGGCAGCTTAAAAATACAATCACAATAGGAATCAGGGAGCACACCGAAGCCGCCATAATCCATGCGTAATCCGCCCCATACTGGGAGATAAACATACGGATGCCAAGCTGCACTGTCTTTAACTCCTTTGTCTTCAGATAAATCAATGGCCCCATAAAATCATTCCACACATTAGTAAAGGTAAAAATCGTCAGGGTAGCCATGGCCGGCTTTCCTAAGGGGAACACGATTCTCCGGAAAATCCCCAGCTCATTTAACCCGTCAATCCTGGCCGCCTCACACAGCTCGTCGGGAATACTGATGTAAAACTGCCGGATGAGGAAGACCCCGAAGGCGGAAAACGCCTGCATCAAAATCAGTCCCAGATGGGTATCATTCAGCCCCATTTTCGATACCAGGATAAACTGAGGAACCATATATACCTGCCAGGGCACGGCTATGGTGGTGACATACATCAGGAAAATAATATCTCTTCCTGCAAACTTACACTTGGTAAAGCCGTAAGCGGCAAAGCAGCTGGTGCACAGCTGAATCACCGTGGTAATCACCGTCAGCTTCACTGTATTTTTAAAGAAGGTGACTAAGGGAAGCTTCTCCCAGATCACCTGGTAATTCTCCGGATGCATGGTCTGGGGCCACCACCGCATCGGGATGGAAAACACGTCCTTATTCAGCTTCAGGGAGGAAATCACCATCCAGTAAAAGGGAACCAGCATAGTCACCGCCAGGGCAATCAGCAGAATATAGAGAACGATCCGCGTTATTTTTTTCTTTTCCTTCATCCTGATTCCTCCTATAGATCCTTAGACCACTTTTTCTCGCCGCCAAACTGAATCAGGGTAATGGTCAGCACGATGGCAAACAGCACGATGGCCCCTGCGCTGGCTGGACCAAACTCCCAGCTGGTAAAGGCTTTTTCATAGATATAGTTCACCAGTGTCTTAGTGGCATTCCCAGGCCCTCCCCCGGTCATAACGTACACCAGGTCAAACACCTTAAAGCACTGGATAGTGAGCATAATCAGCACAAAAAAGGTGGTGGGCGTCAGCATGGGCACTGTAATATACAAAAGCTTCTGCCACCCGTTCGCCCCGTCAATGCTTGCCGCCTCATATAATGAATGGGAAATTCCCTGGAGCGCTGCCAGATACACAATCATGTAATAGCCCATATATTTCCACACACTGACAATGGAAACTGCAACCATAGCCCAATTCTTATCCACAACCCACCTGGGTGGATTAGCTATGCCCAGAAGCTTAAGGACTTCATTCACCGGGCCAAAGTCTGGCTGAAAGAGCATATTCCACACAGCGCCCACCGCAACGATGGAGGCAATATATGGAAAATAAAACGCCGTGCGGAAGATGGCGACTCCCTTCAGCTTATTATTTAACAGCACCGCCAGCAAAAGCGCCAGAATCAGCGTAGGCACAACGGTCATCAGGGCATAGCTCACGGTGTGCCCCAAGGTTCCCCGAAAGATCCGGTCCCCGAAAATATCTGCGAAATTCTGCAGCCCCACAAACTCCATCGGCCTTTGGGAGCCGTCCCAGCGCATCACGCTTAATATAAAAGAAAATACAACCGGTATAAATACAAAGATGGTGTAGCCGATTAAATTGGGAAGGATAAACCCATATCCTGTCAAATTATTCCGGATCTTACGCTTCTGCCCGGATGTGAGATAACCTGTTTTCCCACTGCTCATATGCATCCCTCCTTGATTCTCAAGAGCGGTCCCGGAAACGCAAGGGCCCGCTCAGAGGGCTGGTTTAATTCCAGCCCTTGATCTCCGCCACTCGTTCCGTCAGCTCCGCGATTCCTTCATCCACACTGTAGGAATGGATCATAATCATCTCATGTACCTCATTCAGCACAGTGCGGATCTCTTCGATCTGGGGATCCAGCGGACGGTCGAGGGAATAGTTGGTATAGTTAAGCGCTTCCACATTACTTTCTCCTTCAGGGAACCGCTCTGCTGACGCGATGGTCCGGAAAGCAGCTTCCGAGGGAATACCGGTAAACACGCCCTGCTCTGCTAAGATCTCCGTCGCCTTCTCCGAGGAGGCAAATTTCACAAAATCCCAGGCCAGATCCGGCTGGTCCGTAAATGCACTGATGGCGATCGGAGTAAGGGCGCCTACTGTATACCCTGCCTCGGTATCCTCCGGATGAGGAATCGTAGCGATCCCCCAGTTAAAATCTGTCTCCCCCTCTTCCTGGGACTGCATCATAATGGCGATAAACCAGGTTCCCATAGGCATCATGGCGCACTGCTGATTCTTAAATACAGAGGTGTAATGGATATTCGCTGTCTTCAGTGTGGCATAGTCCTGGATATAGCCATTGTCCTGGAGAGCCAGGCCCTCCTCATACCAGGGCTTCATAAAGCTGTAATCCTTCTCCACCACTGTATGCTTCCCATCCTGCACTGCCCAGTTGGTCACCAGGGCCTGCCAGGTATGGTTGTGGGAGCCATATACCTTGCTTCCTCCCTCGCCGCTGGTCAGCTTCGCCGCCAGCTCATAGTACTCCTCCCAGGTCATATCATTAGAAGGGTATTCCACTCCTGCCGCGTCAAACAGATCCTTATTATAATAGAGGACATACCAGTCATTCCGGTAGGGAAGGGAGTAGGATTTCCCATTATACATCAGCTGCTCTGCCGCCCCCTTATAGATGGACAGGTCAAAATGATCCCTCGCAATAAAGTCGTCAATGGGAAGAAGCTGCTCCTTATCCGCCATCTGAAGCATGGAGCCCATGTCCTTCACCCAGATCACATCCGGATCCGGCTGGGCCGCGGAAAGGCTGATTCCCAGAGAATTATTGTACTCATCCGCCGAGGTGTCGATCACCTTGATCTCCACATTTGGGTTTTCCGCTTCATAGGCGTCAATCACCGCCTGGAACTGGGGGCTGGATTCATTATCCCATGTGGTCACGGATAGTACCTGCTTCCCATCTGCTGCGCCAGATCCCTGGGCAGCCTTGTCATCCGCAGCCTGCTCGGATCCTCCCTGGCCTCCTGAGCCTGAGGCCGGCTTGCTCTGACAGGCGGTCAGGGTGCTGCACAAAAGCGCTGCCGCAGTAAATGCTGCGATAAATTGTTTTCTTCTCATGTTCGATTCCTCCTTAATTCTCCATCGCTTTTTCCATAAATTCTTGTTGGATTTAGTGTATCAAAAAACAATCCTTATCTGAATCAACGATTTTCGGTTCCGGATTTCCTTTTTTCCAAGATTTTGATTTCTGCACCAGGCAGGATATACTTTTTTCGAATTCTGTTACAATTTTTCTATAAACGGCGGCAGCAAAAAAGACAGATTTATCCCTCGCTGCTTCTCCTCGCTAAGGATAAATCTGCCCTTCGGCACTGCCAGCTGCTTTTTGTTATGACATCGCCCTTCCTTCTCACACAGCTTTCCTAATGTGCTGTCCACCGGTTCATCTTCTGCGCAGCAAGGCTGCGATCTCCGCGACAGGCACGGAAGGACGCGGCCCGGCGGTAATTTATCTTCTCCGCAGCAAGGCTGCGATCTCCCTCATCCTGGGCAGGCAGGCATCAAAAAAGGCCCGATACCCTTCACAGAAATAATTCTCCCCCGCCGCTGTCCCCGGCTGCTCCCGGTGCCTGCGGCAGCCGCCGCGGCAAATGGTAAAATACGGGCAAAGCCTGCACCCATCCGTATGATGAAAGGAATTCTCCACAAACCGGCTTTTCTTCCGATTCTCCTCGATCTCCTGAAAGCTGTCGGTTTTCAGATTCCCAAGACAGTAGGAATCCAATGCATAAAAATCACATGGAAATACGCTCCCGTCCGCCTCCACAATATTCTGAAAGCTGCACACCCCCCGCTGCTCGCAGGATTCCGGAAGCTGCCCCAGGAGAATCCCGATATAATTTTCAAACTGACGGATATACGGCTGCTTCCCCTTCCGCAAATCCAGATCCCAAAGCTCAAACAAATCAATCAGAAACTGCCCGTACATCTGAGGCGACAGAGAATATTCCTGCTGTCCCTGCACCTCCTGAATAGGATCCATACAGGCGATATACTGCTGCCAGAAAAACCCCTGCTTTCGATAATTCTCATAAATTTTCCGTATTTTCGGCGCCGTTTTTCCATTTACTACCGTCAGGATATTAAACTCCACCCCCGCCTTCCTCAGCCCTCCGGCCGTCTCCATAATCCGGACATAGGTGTCCTTTCCCTGGACATCCTTCCGGTATGCGTCGTGGGTTGCCTTAATGCCGTCCACTGACAGGCCGATCAGGAAATGATTTTCCGCAAAAAAAGAATACCAGTCTTCATCCAATGCATATCCATTAGTCTGCAGCCCATGGGAAACCGGGATCCTGTTTACATTATATTTCTCTTCAAAGCTTAAACACTGCCGGTAAAAGTCCAGCCCTGCCAGCGTAGGCTCCCCACCCTGAAAGGCGATGGTGCACTGCCCCTCTGCAAAATCAAAAATAGCCTGGATGACCTGCTCCAGCGTTTCCATACTCATCATCCCGTAAGACGCCTGGCTCCTTTTTTCCATTTCATCTGCATAAAAGCAGTATTTACAGCGCATATTGCATAGCCCTGAGGCTGGCTTAATCATAACATGAATCTGAGGCATTATCTTATCTCCCTGTTTACTTTTGTGGTTTCACTTTATCATACAGCGTGGTGGTCTTCCCGTACTGCCTGGCCCGATTGATGGTAAAATAGTCCCCCCTGTCTACCATCGCCTTAATTGTAAGACAGGATCCCACGGCCGAAAAACCGATGCAAGCTTGCCTGCAAGAGGATGTTTATTATTACAAGGATTTTATCATGAAGAATTGCAAATAGCAAGGTTCTCCAAGCTCCAGCGAAACCGCTAATGAAAAATTGTAAAAAATCCTAACCATATTCCCAATTTTGTGCTATACTAATACCGGCATTCCTGCTGCTGGCCTGAGTTTTCTACTGTTCGTGCTGCCGGTAAGGCTAAGGAAAGCCGAAAGGAAGGATATTTGTTATGGAATTTATTGGAAGAAATGATCCCTGCTGGTGCAAAAGCGGCTTGAAATATAAGAAGTGCCATCTGGCATTTGATGAGAAGATCGAGTCTTTCCGAAGGCGCGGCTGCGTTGTCCCGTCTCACAAGCTGATTAAGACGCCGGATCAGATTGAACGGATCCGCCAGAGCGCGAAGATCAATATCGCGGTTCTGGACTATATTTCCCAGCACATCGGGGAAGGTGTTTCCACGGCCCAGATCGACCGGTGGGTGTATGACATTACCACCCAGGCCGGCGGGATTCCTGCTCCCTTAAATTTTGAGGGTTTTCCCTGCAGCGTCTGCACCTCCCTCAATGATCAGGTGTGCCATGGCATTCCGTCGGAGGATGTGATTTTAAAGGATGGAGATATTGTCAATGTAGATGTTTCTACGAATTTTCACGGCTATTTTTCTGACTCCTCCCGGATGTTCTGCATTGGCAATGTTTCAGAGGAGAAAAGGCGTCTGGTGCGGGTGGTGAAGGAGTGTGTGGAGCTGGGGCTGGAGCAGGTGAGGCCCTGGGGCTTTTTAGGGGATATGGCTCAGGCTGTCTTCGACCATGCCTCGGAGAATGGATATTCGGTGGTTCACGAGATCGGAGGCCACGGGGTGGGACTGGAATTCCACGAGGATCCCTGGGTGGGATACTTTGCCAGACGGGGAACGGAAATGCTTATGGTTCCAGGGATGATTTTTACCATTGAGCCCATGATTAATATGGGGACACAGGAAATCTTTGTGGATGATGAGAATGGCTGGACAGTGTACACAGAGGATCGGAAGCCCTCCGCCCAGTGGGAGATTCAGGTGCTGGTGACAGAGACCGGACATGAGGTAATCGCTTATTAGCTATCACTGGGGCGGGTGGGTAGCTCTCTTTGTACTGGCGCCAGCCATGCTACAGCAAGGCTTCCCACTTCGAGCGAAAGAAGCTCCTCCGGTCTTCCAGACCAGATCCGCTCCTCTGGATAGGAAAGCCGCTCTCCCACCCAGAGCCGGGCAGCGCCTTGACCGGACTGGAGCAAGGCTTTGCACAAGGCTTGAAGCCTCTCCCTTCCATCCAGAAGGAAGAAGCATTCCTTCCCTTCGGATAGGAGCGATGGGAGCTCCTCCTCCCTTCCGTGGAAGCTTACCGGCTGTACCTTCTCCCAGCTCCTGCCGATTTTGGCAGCAAATGCGGCCATAGAAGAAATTCCCGGAACCAGATGACAGGTAATGCTGCGCTTTTCCTCCTGGATTTTCTCCATCAGCCCCTTTGCGCCGCTGTAAAATCCCACATCTCCGGAATATAGGATGACCGGACGGTGAATCTGGGGATGGGCATCCAGCCAGGGGAGGATTTCCTCCGGGCGGTAGAGCGGCTGCATTACTCGCACTTCCCGCGCTTCTTGCCCTTCCCATGGAGCGGATATCCGGATCACCTGTCTGCCGCACTCCACCATCCGTGAGGCTCCAAGGATAGCATCGCTATCCAAAATCGCCTGAATTCCCTCAAGGGTAATCTGGCGGATATCCCCCATCCCGATTCCAACCAGGTGGATCTCCCTTTTGATCTTCTCCTGATTCCCTGGCTCTTTCTGATTTCCCGGCTCTTCCTGACTTCCTGACTCTTTCTGATTTCCCGACTCTTTCTGATTCCCTGGCTCTTCCTGATTTCCCGGCTCTTGCTCTGCCGTCCCCTTCCCCAGATACTCCTGCCTTAGCCACGCTTCTATCTCCTCCAGGCTCATCCCCTCTTCCTTTACTGGCCTTCCCACCGCGATTACCTGGCAGCCATAGTTCAGGGCAGCCGCTACCTTCTCCTCAAAGCCTCCTGCCCGTC
The DNA here is from genome assembly GCA_951800145.1 of uncultured Lachnospiraceae bacterium. Classification (GTDB taxonomy): domain Bacteria; phylum Bacillota; class Clostridia; order Lachnospirales; family Lachnospiraceae; genus Caccovicinus. The sequence goes on from CATOJE010000001.1 coordinate 45,595, forward strand.
CGGATTCCTTGGTTATCAGGTAGGAGGCCTGGATCGTTTTCAGCAGAGCCAGATTCATGTCATAGGAAAAGGGGCCCTGCATGGCTATGATGTGGCTTCCCTTCACCCCTGCCTTAAGGCAGGCTTCTATCCCCTCCGCCGTGGGGAGCACTCTGGCGTAAAGCCCCTCCTTCCCCGGATCCACTGCTGCAAACCAGGACAGTTCTTTACTCCCGGTGGTAATCAGCGCCCGGCGCTTAGGATGCTGCGCCAGCTCTTCTTTCAGACAGTCTGCCGCGGCTGCCACCGAGGGAACCCACCGGATGGCTCCGGACAAAGGCTCCAAAAGGCCTGGATCGCGCTGGCTTTGGGCCTTCTCACGCACCAGGCGCAGGCAGGGGATGCCGTTTTCTTTGCAGGCCTGGCGGATCTGGCAGGTGACATCCCGGGCATAGGGATGGGTCGCGTCGATGACCAAACGGATCCCCATCTCTTTGATCCATTCCTTCATCCTCTCCTTGTCCATCCTGCCAACCTGGATCCGCAGCCCCCTGTCACCATGGCTTTGCAAACCAGGCCCCTCTTCAAGCAAGCCCTTCCCATAGCTGGTAGCCACGGACACTGCTGCCAAAAGCCCCTCCTTTCGGCAAAACTCTGCCAGGAGCCGTCCCTCTCTGGTTCCTCCGAAAATTCCTATCATCCTGCCCTCTCCTTACAGCCCGTACCCCCTGGGCGTCACCATAAATTCCTGAATCTGCTTTGTCTGGGAATTTCCTATAAATACGGTGGTAAACATATCCACCTCTCTCCCGGACAGACGTGCAAGGCTCAGGAGCTCCCTCCTCTGGCCCTCCCTGCCGATATTGGCCGCAATACCGCAGACCGTGTCCCCTGACCGGTATTCCAGCAGGATTTCACAGGCCATTTTCAGGTATCCCTTCCGCTTCTGGCTGGATGGGTTATAGATGCACAGGGCAAAATCAGCTGCCGCTGCCGCCCTCAGCCTGGCCTGGATGGTTTCCATGGGCGTCAGCCGGTCGCTCAGGCTGATGACCGCGAAGTCATGGGTCAGAGGCGCCCCCAGGATAGCGCCCCCGGCCAGGGCCGCACTTACCCCGGGAATTATTTCAACCTCTGCCTCCGGGTATTCTGGTAAAAGCTCCAGCACCAGCCCTGCCATCCCATAGACTCCGCTGTCGCCGCTGCAGACCATCGCGGTCTGGTATCCCTCCTGCGCCTTCTCAAGGGCCAGCCTGCACCTTGTAACCTCCTGGCACATGGCGGAGGTCAGGTACTCCTTTTCTGGAAAATGCTTCTTCACCAGATCCACATAGACCGTGTAGCCTGCGATCACCTGGCATTGCTCCAGAACCTGAACCGCCCTCAGAGTCATATCCTCATAATCCCCGGGACCGATTCCCACGATCCATAATTTCGCCATCTCTTTCTCTCCTCCTCCTGAATTCCGTCTCAAAGTCCGGGCTGTAAAGCTTTGACCGGAGATATCCCTTCTGAGCCACCGCCCTTCCCACCAGGATCAGCGCGGTCTTTCGGATTCCCGCCTTCTCTGCCTCATCCCCAAGCTCAGCCAGTGTGCAGCGGAGGATTTTCTCATCCGGCCAGGTGGCCTTGTAAACCACAGCCGCCGGAGTATCACCCTTATATCCCCCGGCCATTAATTCCTCTGACAGCTGTCTCGCCATCCCGGCGCTTAAAAAGATCACCATGGTGGACTGGTGAGCTGCAAAGCTGCGGATGCTCTCCCGATCCGGCACCCTTGTCCGCCCTTCCATCCGGGTCAGGATCACGCTCTGGGAGATCTCCGGAAGGGTATACTCTATGGCAAGGGCGGATGCCGCTCCGCAGAAGGAGCTGACTCCGGGACAGATATCATAGGGGATTCCCCTGGCGTCCATCTCATCCATCTGCTCCCGGATAGCCCCGTAGAGACAGGGATCCCCAGTGTGGAGGCGGACCATAGAAAGCCCGTCCCTCTCTCCTGCTTCCATGACCTCCATCACTTCCTCCAGGGTCATATTTGCACTGTTATACACCTGACAGCCTGCCTTTGTCTCCTGCAGAATCTCCGGATTCACCAGGGAGCCCGCATAGATCACCATATCCGCCTGCTGTAAAAATCGCTGCCCTCTTACTGTAATTAAGTCCGCTGCTCCAGGCCCTGCCCCTACGATATGTACCATATATCTGCCTCCAAATCCTCTGCGATAAACAGGGAATAGTACCCCCCGTCCTCCCGGATGTCCTCCAGGCTCTGATAAATCCGCTCCCCCTCCATCCCGCAGCGCTCCACACCGCAGACCTGAAGGCCCTGTTTCCTCAGCTGCTCCTTCACTGCCCCCAGCTGCCGCCCTGCCTTCATCAGCACCTTTACCCCCGGAAGGCGTAAGCTCTCCTCCAGAGAATAGGAGGCAGGGAGGATATGCAGCTGCTGGCTGCCTGAGACCAGGGCCCGGTCCAGTCGGGCCGCCGCTGCACAGAAGGAGGGAACCCCGCTGATCAGCTCCCCCTCCTCCCCCATCCTGCGCAGCCGCTGGTACAGATACCAGCAGGTTGAATACACGCTCACATCTCCAAGGGTCAAAAGGGCCACATCCTTCCCCTGGGCCAAGTAAGCCTGGATCTGTCCTGCCCCTGCCTGGTGGCTTGCCTCCAGGATCTCTGGATCCTTGGTCATAGGCATGGGGATCAAAAGGCACTCCTTCTCCTCTATCTCCGGCTCAGCCTGCACTGCTATCTGGTAGGCAGCGCAGGCCTCCTTCCTTTCATGGGGCAGGGCAATCACCTGGGCGGATCGTATCACCCGGACCGCCTTTAAGGTCATCAGCTCCGGATCCCCCGGGCCGGTGCTGACCCCATAGATCTTTCCTCTTTTCATCCCATCCGTCCTCCTTTTCCCGTTTATGTGCTCTCCTAATTACGTCCTCTCAGGATCGCTTTGTTCCTGATTTTACGAGATGCTTTTAATTCATCTTCCCCATCATAGCCACCGCTCCCGGGGTCGTTCCCACGATCCCCCGGTCATTGGTAAATAAAATAGCTTCAATCATCATTTGATTTTTCGCCCGCCGCTTTAGATGGCTGTGAATCCGATCCATAGCCACCTCCATCACCGCCTCCAGAAGCCCTTCTGCTTCCTCTAATATCCCAAAGGCCTCCTCCACTGTAACACAGGATAAAATCCGGCACACCATTTCCGTGGGAGCGCCGCAGGCAGCCCCATAAGCGGCCAGGCACTCCATCCGCCCGTCGGCTACTGAGGAGTGGGTATTCATCACCCCGGCGGCAAGCTTTAACAGCTTTCCTGCATGCCCTATAAAAAGAAGTCCCTCCACCTCAGCCTCCAGGGCGTAGTCGATGGTATTTCCGATGAAATTGCTGCACTTTATCCCTTGATCCAGTCCCAGCCCCAGATACCCTGAGACAAACTGCTCTCCATAATTTCCAGGAACCACCAGAAGATTAGTGCTCCCCTCCGCCCTCCTCTGACAGATTTCCAGGCGGATGGTTTCCAGAAGGGCGGCTTCGCTCATGGGTTCCACGATACCGCTTGTCCCCAGCACCGACAGCCCTCCCAGGATGCCCAGATGGGGATTCATGGTCTTTTGGGCCAGCTCCTCTCCTCCGGGGATCTCGATGGTGAGATACACCCTTCCTGTGATATGGCAGCGCCTGCAGACACGCTGAACCTGCTGGAAAATCATCTGCCGGGGAACCGGGTTAATGGCCCACATCCCCGGCGGACACTCCAGCCCTTCCCGGGTCACCTGGCCGATCCCCTGGCCACCCCTGAGAAAAAGAAGGGCGTCTCCCTCCGAAGGCTCCTGGCCGCTGTCCGGGTATCGATACCATTTCTCCGGTTCCTGTAAAGGCTTGTGCAGCCCTTCCTCTTCTCCCCCATCCCTTTCCCAGGTAATGGTAACCTGAACCAAAGCGCCATTTGTCACATCCGGGTCATCCCCGGAATCCTTAATTACGCCGCATCTGGCCCATCCATTTTCCAGGACAGACTCCGCTATGGGGATGGTAAGCTCCACTCCCTTAGGAGTCGTTACCAAGACCCTGGTCAGCTCCTCCTCCTCAAACAGCAAGGCGGCCGCTGCGAAAGCGGCTGCCGCCCCACAGGTTCCTGTGGTATATCCACATCGCAATTCTTCTTGACTCACATAATCACCTTCCAGTCTGACAGGGCCGCTGCCACGGTCACACCATCAAACTGCTCTTTCCTCTGTATTAATCGCCAAAACCCGCCCCCGCTGCCCATCACAGCCGCCCGCTCGCACACATTCCCCACCCCTGTGACCCTCTCTACAAAGTCTGAGTGGGAAAATGCTCCCGGCAGGCCTTTTAGCTCTTCTGCTGAGAAAAACGTAAGGCTCCACCCCATCTGATAGCAAAAACGGCAAAGCCCCTCCTCCGTCTCCTTTCGGTCAATGCTGGCCACCTGGGATATGGACTGAGAGAATATCCTATGAGCCTCCAAGAATCGGGAAACCCCCTCCTTTATCTGCTCCGCCCGGATCCCCCTGCGGCAGCCAATCCCCAGAGTCACTGCTTTGGGAACCAGGCAGAGGCTTCCCTCCTCCTTGGGCCTTCTCACTGTAATCACAATATTTCTCCTGCATTTTTGATTCCAGGCACACTCCTTAGGCACCTCTCCTTCTATGGGAAAATCAGAGAAAAATCCCACCCTCTCCCCTGCCAAAAGCGCGGCAGAAATTTCCTTTGCCAGCCTCCGGCTGTGGATCCCAAGTCCCTGCTCCCTGGCAAATACATCCACTGCAAAAAGTCCCTGTACATCCGTGGCTGTGGTGATCACTGGCAATGCCCCCGTCATCCGGCCGAGCTCCGTAGCTAAAGCATTGGCCCCGCCGGCATGGCCGGACAGGATCGGGATGGCAAACCGTGCCCTCTCATCCACCACCACCACTGCCGGATCCTGAAATTTATCCCGAATCCACCTGGACACTGCGCGGACTGCGATTCCCGCCGCCCCGATAAAGATCAGCCCCTGTGACCGCTCAAACTGCGCCCCGGTCCACTCCTCCAGGGATTCCAAAACCCTGGTAATCTCCTCCCGGCTGCTTCCTTCTGCAGCGCCAGCCACATTCAGACCAGCCACATCCCCAGCACCGCCAGCCTTCATGCCTGCCGCCACACTATCCCCGTTTAACCCAGCCCCATCCAGGAAGCTGCCCTTTCCATATCCCCGGGCCGGCACTCCCATCTCTCTCAAGCCAGCCACGATCCGCCTGCACAGCCCTTCTCCGTTCCGGGTAAAGCAGATCACACTCATCCCCCGAGTCAAATCCGGCATTTCTTTCTTCTCCAACCCCATGCTCTCCTCACCTTGCCGCTGTCCGGCATCCTATTCCTCTGTCTTATCCATCTATATCCGACAGCTCCCCCTCGAACACTGCGCCGCTCCGAAAGCCCTCTCTCCATAAGAAAAGCAGACCATCTTCAAAGCGCCCCTCCATAAAAAAGACATCCTGCCTTCAAAGCGCCCCTCCATTATAGCAAAAAAAAAGATGCCGCACAATCTCTTCTTCTCGGGGGCTGCAAATCCCCCGGCTGTGTTCCGGTTCGCTCCCCTGCAGGACTGTACCCGGCAACACACTGCGCCACGCGCACAAGATGATACGGCATACTATTTTTTAATTCATCGCTTCCTTCTGAAGCTCTTTTTTCTTTTTTGTCATCAGGCCGCCGATCCGGCCGCTCTCCTTTGCTGTCAGGCTTCTCCATCCCCCGGCAATCACCTTATCCGCCAGGCCAAGCTCTGTGGCAATCTCGAATTTCAGCACATCCTCCGGCTTCATATTCTCCGGATCAAAGGAATTCTTTTCACTTTTTTTGCTTTTTGGCATAGGGTACACTCCTTTCCGTTACGGTTCACACAAAGCTGCAAGCCATAACCCTTTCTCTCTAAGTGTACCCCCTTTTCCTTCCCTTATACAGCCGCCCGGCACACCTGCCCCTAATCGATGGGAATAATCACTGCCGCAATCAAATATGCCGCGATCCCTGCGCCGGAGCAGGCAAACAGCGCCCAGATCAGCCGGATTAAGGTCGGGTCGATGTCGAAATATTCTCCAATCCCCCCGCACACGCCAAAGAGCATTTTATTATACTGTGAACGATATAATTTCTTTCCCTGAAACATTAATTTTCCTCCTGATTCTTCTTTTCTGTAAAGCTTACCTGAATGCTTCCTGCGGCGCACTGGAGCTCCATATCCCTGGAGGCCCCATAGTTGCGCTCCTTGCTGAAGGCGACTCCGCTAAAGTCTGAATCTCCGATCCGGATATTCCCTCCCACGCCCTCTGCCTGATAATTAAAATCGGTTTCCTTCTGGAAGAGAATCAGATCGATCCTTCCGGTAGCACACTCGCAGTCTGCATCTTTGGAAATCGTTCCCGTGTACCCCAGCTTCCCGGCAGCGCACTGGAGCTCTGCGCTGTGAACCCCACCATTTAAAATCTCTGCCCTTCCCTGGGCCACCCCCACTTCCAGATCCTCTGCAAGGATTTCCTCCACATGGCATTCCCCGGCCCCTACAAAGATTTCCACGTCCTGGAACCGGTAGCCCTTAGGAAGGATTACCTCTGCCTCCACATAGCCCACATTCGACGCCGGGCCCATATAGAGGTTCGTCTCATCTTCATCCCCGTAAAGCTGTATCAAATCCTCCATATTCGCCAGATCCTTACAGACAATACGGATTTCCTGGGCCTCCCCAGTCTTCACCCACACCTTCCCCGCCTCCATATCCAGGCGAAAATCCTTGGTGAGAGGGAGGGCTAAGGTATTCTCATCCAGCTGCTGAGCCGTCTTTGCCTCCTCATAGGAAAAATCATCGGTGCTGAAATGATGGCTCCGCCCAAAATACGGGAGAGAGATCGAGGATCCAAGGATTTCCTTTCTATTCCAGCGCCCTCCATTCACCCTGGCCGCCCAAGCTGTCCCAAAGCCCAGCACTGTCATCACTGCGCCCAGAATCGCCGTGTATTTGACAAATCTCTTCATTCTGTCACCCTCCTTCTATGAATCAGCCGGCTGAAAAAGTTAACCGCTGAGGTTACCAGCCATGGCAGAAATCTTCCGTAATACAGTCCGCACAGGGATAAGCCGAGAAAGCCCAGGCCGAAAAGCCCCACTCCCGTCCCAATATACAGGATACCCTGAACCAGCACCGTCAAACGGGTAATGCCGAAAATAATCAGAATCACCCCTGCCAGCAGGATCCCGAAGGTGGCTGCCGGAAGTGCGATAGCCAGACACAAAAGCACCGTCAGCAGTGCGGTGAGAATTCCGATGGCTCCGCTGCCCACGCCGAAGGCCAGCCCTAAAGCGCCTCCTCCCACTCCCAGCACCAGTGGCAGGAGAAAGGGAACTGCAAGGCACAGCAGAAGGATCTGCCACCATTCCCATCTTCTCCGGACTCTGCCCTTCTCCTTTTCCTCCGCCTCGCCATATCTTCCGCTCCGGGAGCCGTAGGAGCCGCCTCTCCCTCTGCCGTATCCCTTCGCCTTCTGGCTGTCTCCTCCAGCCTCCCCGGCCGGCTCCTCCGGCAGGTCCAGACGGGGTGTGAGCTGGTAATTTGGTTCCTTAAACCGCTCATCCTCATATCCATGGTCGGTGAATTCCCCACCCTGCTCCAGGTTTCCGCTTAAATCCGCCCGGATGATCGCCGCCACCCGCTCCGGGCTGCCGAATTCCCGGATGGCGCTCTCCTCATTCTCAGGTCCGGCCTCCTCCAGGTAGTCCCGGTAGTAGGCAATGGCATCCGCCTTATCCTCATCCGGAATATCCTGCAGAAGATACTCCAGCTCCCTCATAAATTCATCCCTACTCATATCATAGCCTCCTCAAAAATACGGGATATCTTACAGGAATAATTTCCCCATTCACTGCAGTACAGCTTCAGCTGCACCCTCCCTTTCTCGGTGATCTTATAATACCGCCGGTTCCTCCCGTCGATGGCCTGGTCATAGACCTCCAGGCACTCATCCTTTAGCAGCCTGCGGAGCACCGGATAAAGGGTAGATTCCGAAATATCAATCACCCCCCGCACATCCTGGGTAATCCGGTATCCATAGGTCCCTTCCATCTCCTTCGAAACCACCGCCAAGACCACGGCGTCCAATAGAGCAGCTCCTGTGTTAAAAACCATATCCTCACTCCCATTCTTTATTCCCTCATCGGTCATGCTGCTTCTCTCCTTAATTATGGTCCTTTTATAATATTATTTTGTTACCTATATTATATGCTGTATAATATTATAGCAATACTATACAGCATATAATATTGTATGTCAAGTATTTTTGAAAAATTTTGTGGGAATAATGTTGCTGTTCACACCCAAAGTCATTAACTCAAAGAAGATTTCTGGCTTCCAGCTGCCTGAACTGTTACGTATAAAAAGCTCCAAGCAGCGGTGACATCTATTGCTGCTTGAAGCTTTTAGCATAGAACGCGTTTGAATCGCCTTCTCCCCTTATATTCGTATTTGATCCCCATGATTTCCAAACTCTTTAAAACAATTATCTGGAATCCGGCTCCAAAACTTTTCCATCGTAAATCCACATTTTCTTAAACGTGCGTCAAGGTTTGATTCCACATAATATTGGTAATAAACATTTTCAGCCATACGCTTCCCCACTTATCGAATCTGTACACTCTGTTACAGCTCCGCCGCTTCAAACAGTAAATCACTATCCGGAATCACAGAAAATAAATCATTCTCCACTGCATGCTTCACAGAATCTGTATTCCTCTTCAGAAAGTCTGACGCATAAATACAGCGAATCGTCCCTTCTTCATTTCCCCTTCCCTTTTTTAGAAACATAAAAGAATGCTTTGGAAGCTGCATATCCAGTATATCCGTATTATGTGTAGTGAAAAAGAGCTGCTTTCTCCCATGCAAATGGTCAATCAAAATCGAGAGACATGCTTTTTCAATATCACTATACACATAAGAGAATAGCTCATCACAATAATACAAATCATGTTTATCGCAGATTAAAGACGCAATAATATAGGAAATATCAAGTCCAGCCTTTGTACCGCTTGACAAAATTTCAGTATCTAATATTTTCCCATTTTGAATAATGACCGATTTCTTTTCCAATTTAATGGCATAGGTATTTTCAACCTCTTTCATTTTAATCACTTCTTGAATGGATGGATCCAAGGTTTTTAATACACATTCCAGTATTTGCAAATATCTAGGGTCATCTTCAATCGCATGGTACCAATTATGTTTTCTTGCATCTGCCGGATAAGAAAAGCACCATCCTCTCGTATCCAATTCATGAATCGAGATCCGTTTTCCTTTTGATTCGCTCAATCGTTTCTCACATGTTTCATAATTATCCTTTATTCCAATTTCTGTCGAAAAAATATGTACCGATATCTCAGAGTCCTGCTTTTCCATACCTATTTTAGGAATCGACGACAAAGAAAAACGATATAAATAATTTTCATTGGTCACAAAATCAATGTTAAGAGCCGCTGGTTTCGCCGTGTCATTAATCACATCCAAGAACCATTCCTTTCGCTCGTCCTTGCAGTAATTAGCAAATAGCATTAGCATTTTCCCAAAGGAAGTTTTTCCTGTCGCATTTCCTCCCATTAAGATATTTACCTTTTTATAGCGAAAATTTGGCCTGTCTTCCAAATATTCACCCTCAATGGTGGAATCGACAATCCTTTTTGGATAGGACATATTTATATGGAAATTTTTAAATGAATAAAAATTCTCGATTTTAACATCCATAATTATCATGGCCTGTCCTCCTTTGTTTATTAGTTCGCTATTTCCGAAATAATATGCTTCTATCATCATACACCATCCGAAGAAATTTGTAAAGTATTTGAGAGCCTTATTTTAAAATATATTCAAGCATTACATAAAAAATACCGCAAAATGAAGCTTTCAAGCAGTCATTTCACGGTATTCCTAAATCGCCCTAATCCTCCAAATACCCCCGGTAATCCCCCGTATGCAGCAGCTCATTCACATAGGCCACCCGCTCCCTTGCCGGGGGATCGATCCCCCGCAGAGGATAGGGAATCCTAAGCTTCTCCCACTTATACTGCCCCAGGGTGTGGTAAGGCAGCACCTCAAACCGGCGGACATTCTTTAAGGAGCGGACGAATTCCTCCAGCTGCCTCAGATATTCATCCTCATCATTTCGCTCCGGCACCAGCACATGGCGGATCCACACCGGCTTTTGGATCTGGGATAAGTACCGGGCCATGTCCAGGATGTTCTCATTCCCATGGCCTGTAAGGCGCCTGTGCTGCTCACTGTCCATATGTTTTACATCCAAAAGCACCAGATCCGTAACCTGCATCAGCCGGCGAAGCTTCCCAAAAAAGGGCTCCTGGCGGCAAAAGGGCTGCCCGGCGGTGTCTAAGCAGGTGTGGACGCCTGCTTCCTTCGCCCTGGTAAAAAGCTCTATCAGAAAATCCATCTGAAGAAGAGGCTCCCCGCCGCTGACGGTGATCCCGCCCTTCTTCCCCCAGTAGGTTCGGTACTTCAGCGCCTGAAGCAGCATATCCTCCGCGCTCACCGGCTCCCCGCCCCGACGGCTCCAGCTGTCCGGGTTATGACAGTACTGGCACCGAAGCCTGCAGCCCTGGAGGAAGATCACATAGCGGATCCCCGGCCCGTCCACCGAGCCGAAGGTTTCCACTGAGTGAATAAATCCCATCACGCTTTTCTTAGAGCTACATCCGTTCATGGGCGCTCCTTGCAATCACATCCAGCTGCTGCTCCTTTGTCAAGTCGATAAACTTCACCGCATAGCCGGATACCCGGATGGTAAAGTTGGCGTACTCCTCCTTTTCCGGGTGCTCCATGGCATCCACCAGCTTCTCCATGCCGAATACATTCACATTCAGATGATGGGCGCCCTGGTCGAAATATCCATCCAGGACATGAACCAGATTCCCTACCCGCTCTCCCTCATCATGCCCCAGAGCATCCGGGCTGATGGTCTGGGTATTCGAGATCCCGTCCAGGGCCCAGCCGTAGGGAAGCTTTGCCACTGAATTTAAGGAAGCCAGAAGGCCTTTCTTCTCCGCCCCGTAGCTGGGATTGGCTCCGGGAGACAGAGGCTCTCCCGCCTTTCTCCCATCAGGCAGGGAGCCGGTGGCCTTCCCATAGACCACATTGGAGGTGATAGTAAGGATGGAGGTGGTGGCCTCCGAATTCCGGTATGTGTGGTGCTTCTTGATCTTATCCAGGAAGGATTTCAGCAGCCAGATACCGATGTCGTCCGCCCGGTCGTCATCATTTCCATACCTTGGGAAATCTCCCTCCACCTCAAAGTCCTCCGCCAGCCCGTCCTCTCCCCGGATCACCTTTACCCTGGCATACTTGATGGCGCTTAAGGAATCAATCACATGGGAAAAGCCTGCGATGCCAGTGGCAAAGGTCCGCCGCACGTGGGAATCAATCAGTGCCATCTCCGCTGCCTCATAATAGTATTTATCATGCATATATTGGATCACATTCAAGGTGTTCACATACAAGCCTGCCAGCCAGTCCATCATCGAATCGTACTTGGCGATTACCTGGTCATAGTCAAGATACTCTGAGGTAATGGGCTTGTAGTCCGGGCCCACCTGAACCTTTGTCTTCTCATCCACCCCTCCATTGATGGCGTAGAGAAGGCACTTGGCCAAATTCGCCCTGGCGCCGAAGAACTGGATCTCCTTCCCGGTCTCCGTGGCAGACACACAGCAGCAGATGGAGTAGTCGTCCCCCCAGAAGGGCCGCATCACATCGTCATTTTCATACTGGACTGAGCTGGTCTTAATGGAAATGTAGGCAGCGTAGGACTTAAAATGCTCCGGCAGCCTGGAGGAGTAAAGCACGGTCATATTGGGCTCCGGGCTGGGGCCCATATTTTCCAGGGTGTGGAGGAATCGGTAGTCGGTCTTTGTCACCATAGAGCGGCCGTCCTGTCCCATGCCTCCCACCTCCAGAGTCGCCCACACCGGATCCCCGGAGAAAAGCTGGGTGTAGGAGGGAACCCTGGCAAACTTCACCATCCGGCACTTCATCACAAAATGGTCGATAAGCTCCTGGGCCTCCTTCTCTGTCAGGATCCCCTTCTTCAAATCCCGCTGGATATAAATATCCAGGAAGGTAGAGATCCGCCCCACACTCATAGCCGCCCCATTCTGAGTCTTAATGGCGGCCAGATAGCCGAAATAGGTCCACTGCACCGCCTCCCTGGCATCCCTTGCCGGAAGGGATATATCAAAGCCATAGGACGCTGCCATGGTCTTCATATCCTTTAATGCCCGGTACTGCATGGAGATCTCCTCCCGCTGGCGGATGATATCATCGGTCATGGTGCCATCGCCGCAAAGCTCCAGATCCTCCAGCTTTTTCTCCATTAAAAGGTCGATTCCATAGAGAGCCACTCTCCGGTAATCCCCTACGATCCGCCCCCGGCCATAAGTGTCTGGCAGCCCGGTGATGATCTTATTATGCCTGGCCTTCTTCATCTCCGGGGTATAGGCGTCAAACACGCCCTGATTATGAGTCTTGTGATATTCTGTAAAAATCCGGTGAAATTCCGGATCCGGCTCGTACCCATTATTCCTGCAGGCGTCCTCCGCCATCTTGATTCCGCCGAAGGGCATAAAAGCCCGCTTTAAGGGCTGATCCGTCTGAAGGCCTACCACCTTTTCCAGCTCCTTCCTCTCCGGGCAGAGATAGCCAGGCTCATGGGAATTTAAGCCGGACACCACATGGGTATCCATATCCAGCACGCCGCCTCTGGCCCGCTCCTCCTTCTGAAGCTTCTGCAGAAGCCCCCACAGGATATCCGTCCCTTTGGTAGGCCCCTCTAAAAAGGAAGCATCCCCCTCATAGGGAATGTAGTTATTCTGGATAAAGTCCCTGGTATTTACCTCTTCCTTCCAGATCCGTCCCTGAAAACCGCTCCACTCTTCTCTCTGTATCATGATTTTTCCTCCTGCTGTCCATTCCGGATCCCAGGGCGCGCCTTTATCCGGCGGCTCCCTGGTTGCTGTCCACACCCCTGCCAGGTCGCGCCTGGCAGGCCGCTCTGCGATCCACACAAGCCGCCCCCGCCATCCAGGCGCAAGACAGCCGCACAATTTGTAGTGTCAAGGGATGTATCACCCACAATATTTAGCATATATACTATATCAGCCGCTGGGGCATAAGTCAAGCTGTAACGTCATGCTTGGGCCCACTGCAGCCTTTAGTATCACCGATATTCCACATAAAGATACACCATCCCTGTGACAACCAGATAAAACCAGGTGGCCGGATTGGAAAACCAGGTAGTAAAGAAGGACAGCATCATATACATGGCCATCTGCGCATAAAAAACATAGCCCACCGGATTTTTTTGAACTTTGATTTTCCTTACCATGAAACAGCAGAGCACCCCTAAAAGGGCGCAAAACAGCACCACACCCACAACGCCGAAATCATAATACGCATCATAGATCAGCGTCAGGGTAGTCAGCTCTGTCTTATTTACATAGATGGTAAAATCCACCAGGGACGGCACGAGAAATTTCAGCCCGCTTAAGGCCCACAGAGGGAACAGCATCCGCATCCCCAGGCTGTGGCGGGGCAGCTCTGCCACCAGGCAGTCGAAATTATCGTAATTATGAGCGATGTACATGTAAGGCTGTGTGATGAAAATCGGCGTGGAGGCCTCCTTCATCTGGAAAATACTATTCAGATAAGCCACATCGTGGCTTCTGGCTATGGACAGGATCAGATAAGCCGGAACCATCACGCACACCAGGGCCGCCACATAGGCGAAATGGATTTTCCTGTGAATGGAAATCCAGGTAAAGACCGCCATCCCCACCGCGAAGATCAGCTGAAACCGGGACACGCAGAGCACCGGGATCAGCAGGCTCGTCCCAGTGGCCAGAAGAGCCAGGGCATTCCTCCCCTTCTGGCGCTCATCCTTGTTCTGTACATACAGAACATAAAGGGAAGGCACCAGCACGCAGGAAACAGTAATGTAGTGAAGGCCGCTGATGTGAAAGTAGGAGTAGGCGTGGGGCACCCCCCGCAGGAAGAAGGGGACATAGCCAAGTACCAGCGCCTCCGTCACAAAGGCCGCCAGAGATGCCAGGGTGATGGCCAGGATGGCCTTCAATAACGTGCCCTGGCACTTCTTCCCCCGAAGCCGGCTTTCCCCAAAAAGCCTTCCCCGCCCCTCGCCTTTACTTGCCAAAGGATGTACCTGCAGCCTCTCTGCCAGGCCAAAGGCCAGGTAAAAGGATACCACAGCCAGAAAAAAGCACAGCCAGGTAACCAGGCTCCACTCCCTCTGAAGAAGGCTAAGCTTCATGCAGGAAAGCCCCTGGCCGCCCACAAAAAATAAACAGAACAAGCCCCTGAGGTGAATCAGGTTCCCGGAGGCGCGGTAATCCTTCCAGTAGAGATAAAGTCCCGCGAATATAAGAACCAGGCCGGATGGCAGAAGCCATCCCAGCCTGGTAAATACGAAGCAAAGAATATATCCAGTCAGATAAATAATCATGAATTTATAAACTCTCTCATATAGTTTTCCACTTCCGTGGTGGTGGCAAAGCTCATAGCCTGATCTGCCACTGCCTGAAGCTCCTTTGTGCTGTACTCGGTGATCATCTTCCTTGCCCGGAGGATAGCCGAGGGGCTCATACTGAACTCATTTAATCCAAAGGCCAGAAGCAGCGGGATCATCATCGGATCGCTGGCCGCCTCGCCGCACATGCCTACCATGATTCCAGCCTCCCTTGCACAGGTGATAATCCGCTTAATGCTGCGGAGCACAGCCGGGTTAAAGGTGGAATAGAGATAGGAGATCTTGTCATTGCCCCGGTCCACGGACATGGTGTACTGGGTCAGGTCATTGGTGCCGATGCTGAAGAAGTCCACCTCCTTCGCAAAAATATCTGCAATCAGGGACGCGGCCGCTGTCTCCACCATGATGCCCAGCTGAACATCCGGATTATACTTCATCCCCTTCTCATCCAGCTCCGCCTTAATCTCCTCCACCAGAGCCTTCACAGCCCGGTACTCGTCGATACAGGTAACCAGAGGAATCATGATCTTGATATTGCCGAAGGCGCTGGCTCTTAAAAGCGCCCGCAGCTGGGGACGGTACACATCCTCCTTCCGGTCCAGGCAGAAGCGCACTGCCCGATAGCCCAGGAAGGGGTTCTCATCCTTCTCCAGCCCCATATAAGGGATCTCCTTATCGCCGCCGATATCCAGGGTGCGGATAATCACTGGCTTGCCGTCCATGGCGACAGCCACCTTCCGGTAAGCCTCAAACTGCTCTTCCTCTGTGGGCATAGCATTCCGATCCATAAAGAGGAACTCGGTGCGGAAAAGACCCACGCCTTCCCCGTCGTACTGGAGCACCTTGTCCACATCCTCCGGCTTGCCGATATTCGCCACCAGATCTACGGTCACCCCGTCCTTGGTAATGCTGGGCTTGCCGATGTACTTCTCCAGCTCCTTCTTTTCCTTTAAGAATGCAGCCCGCTTGCCCTGATACTCAGCCAGCACTGCATCCTCCGGATTCACCAGGACCGTGCCGTCCGAGCCGTCCAGCACCAGCATATCCCCGTTCTTCACCACCTCCAGGATGCCTCCGAGGGCTACCACGGCAGGGATCTCCAGGGCTCTCGCCAGAATGGCGCTGTGGGAGGTCCGCCCCCCAAGCTCTGTTACAATGCCGGTTACATTCGCCGGATTAATCCCGGCAGTCATGGACGGGGTTAAATCCTTAGCCAGAATCACCGTTCCCTCCGGAAGAGAGGCAATATCCACCGACTCCACTCCCATAAGCACCTTCTGCATCCTGGTCTTAATGTCCCGCATGTCTGTGGCTCTCTGCTGCATCAGCTCATCTCCCATGGAGGCGAACATGTCCGCATACATGGTGCATACATTCTCGATGGCAAACTCGCTGTTCACCTGATCCTTCTGAATCATGGACTCGATTTCCCCGGTCATCATAGGGTCAGACAGAAGCATAATGTGGCCGTTTAAGATCTCAGCCTCCTTCTCTCCCACTCTGGTGGCCAGATCCTCTGCCAGCGCCCTGGTCTGCTCCATGCTGGTCTCCAGCGCTCCCTTAAAACGCTGAATCTCTGCTGCTGAATCCGTGATTGTCTCCCTCTGAATCACTAATTCCTTTTCTTCGACGATCACCGCTTTTCCGATTCCGATGCCTGCCGAAGCATTCGTACCCTTGTACATAATTATACTACCTCCTCAATGATATTTATGTTAAAGCCCGAAAGGGCTTATAACCAAAACCTGGGCTTACTCCCCAAGCCCGTCCCGGACGATCTGCACCATGGCAGCCAATGCCTCCTCCTCATCCTCTCCCTCACAGATAAATTCCAGCTCGTTCCCGCATTTAATGCAGGCGCCCAGCACGCTTAGCACGCTCTTGGCATTCGCTGTGGTATTAAAATGCTGGAAGCGGATGGAGGAGCGGTATTTAATTGCCTCCCGGCAAAGGATCCCTGCCGGTCTCAGATGAAGGCCGCTGGGATTTTTCACCACAACTTTCTCCTTAACCATGTTGTCCCTCCTGTACTGTCAGGCCCTATGCTGCGCCTGTCTTACTCTCCTGTCTCTTCTGGCTGAGAGGGGTGGCCGGGGCCCACTCCCTCCAGGCTGTGGCTCTCACTGGCGCTTGTTTCCTCCAGGGACTGGCTGGCTGCCACACTGCTCCCAAGGGCGGCGCGGATCTCTCCCTCGCCTCCCTCCTCCTCCGAAGTACCCTCTGTCTCTGAGGATGCCCCGGAGGAAGCTCCCGGGCCTGCATCCTTCGAGGATATGATAACCTGGAAGTCCGAATAGGAAACCACTGCCAGCTCCTCTGAAAGCCCCTTAAAGGAGAGCACGCCGGCATAAGAGCCCACCTCCAGCCCGGACACATCCATCTCCAAAATCAAATCCGTCACATCCAGGCTCTCCAGCTCCTCCGGCAGTCCCTCCACCGTCACCTGGATGGAATCCTGGTCATAATCATAATAATTCTGGTTCTCCTCCCCCTCCCGGATAATCCGGTTCGTAGGAACCTCCATGGTCCGTGTGGATAATTCCCGAACCTTCAAGGTAACCGTCACCTGGCTGTTCCAGGGGATGCTCATATTCTGCTTGTCCGGAAGGTAATCCTCCACATTCACCGCCACAAGCCTGTCCCCTCTGGCTCCGTCCAGGCTTAAGGCCTCTGCCGGAATGGTGATGGTATCAATCTGGGAAACCACCGAATCCACACCCATCACCGACACCACATCCGTGGAAGCCTCCATGCCCACATACCGGTAGCCCTCTGCCACCCGGCCGCCTACTTCAAACTCCAGCCTGAGCTGCTTCACCTTCATGAGCTTAATCATATAAGAAATCTCCGGGATATTCACCGTCACCCGATCGTCCAGGGAAAGGTCGTTCCCATTGGCGTCATAAAAGACAGGGACCGCCTTCCCCTCCATCCCTTCACTTAGGTTAATCTCGATTCCCACGGAATTAATCCGGCCGATGACAGACTCCGGTCCCTTCACCGTCACCATGTCGTGATCCAGCTGGATATTCTCCACCTCGTAGCCATTGGCCACCTGGCCCTGGGGGTGGATCTGGAGATCAAAGTCCTTCTCCTGGATCTGCTCCGTCTTAATCCGGACCACCGCCGGCCTTGCAGCCACAGACTCGATGTAATAATCCTTATTATTCAGCACCTCAACATATACCGGCACGGTGCTGGTAGCCGGGTAATAATCCGCCAGATCAATATAAGCCCGGAAATCAGATCCAGTAACATTCATCCGGTCTCTGGTCCGCACCAGGTAGGAGACCGTCACCGTGGTCCGCTTGCCCTCGATCTCGTAGGCCATGCCGGCCTTGGTCATCACTTCCCCATTGATCACATCCAGGGTAATCTCCTTCCGGTCGGTAATCTGCGGATCCGAAACATTCACCACTGCAAGCCACACAAAAAATGCAATCACGATGGAAAGTATTTTAAGGCTCAGATTTCGGGTCAGAATTTCTTTCATTCTTCAGCCTCCCCTTCCATATCTTGAATTTGCTGCCGGCTGCAGCGGCTGCCTCCTTTGTATTGCTGGCCAAAAGACGCTTAAGGCTTTCCCCGTCATTCACCCGGGTAAGCTTCCCGCCCTCCGCCAGGGTCACCCGCCCGGTTTCCTCTGAGACGATGATGGTCATGCTGTCCGTCACCTCTGAGATGCCCACTGCCGCCCGGTGCCTAGTTCCCAAATCCTTGCTGATATTCATATTATCCGATAAGGGCAGGTAACAGGTGGCTGCCGCCACCCGGTTCCCCCGGATCACCACGGCGCCGTCGTGAAGGGGGGTGTTGTGCTCGAATATATTAATCAAAAGCTGGCTGCTGACCAGGCCGTTAATCTCTATGCCGGTGCGCTCGATCTCCTTTAAGGTATCCCCCTTTTCGATAACCATGAGAGCGCCCGTCTTCACCTTCGCCATCTCGAAGGTAGCCCGTACCAGCTCGCTTACTGTCTTCTCCGTAAAACCGCTTTCCTCCTTCCCGTCGTCAAAGGAAAGGATATTTGTGATAATGTTCTTACTTCCCAGCTGCTCTAAGGCCTTCCGGAGCTCCGGCTGGAAAATTACAAGCAGCGCTGTGGCCGCTATGGCCGCTGTTTTCTCTAAAATCCAAAGAATCGTCCGCAGATCAAATACCGCAGCTAACACGGTGAACAGCAAGATCACCACCAGGCCCTTTAGTAATGTCCAGGCCCGGGTATTCTTAATCCAGTATAAAACCTCATAAATCAATACGGAAATAATGACAATCTCAATAAGGTTTCTGAAACTGATCCTTTGTAAAAATGACAGCCAGGAGTGGATAACTTCCATCAGCTCCCCCATGGTGTCCATTGTTATGTCCTCCTTCCCCTCCTGTCCCCCTTATGCCTGCAGAAAGCTCCTCCCTGCGGATCCTGGAGAATATCAGGAATCCTTTCTTCGATTTATCCGCTGTACCTTCACATCCGGCGCCGCCACTGCCATCTTAGGCACCGCCTTCACATAATAATAGTAATCATCATCCTGGTACTGCAGAAATTCCGTCCTGGAATAATCCACCGAAAATACAAAAAAATGGAAAATATAAGCTAATATTACGGATATGGAAATCCCCAGAGCCATGGAGCCCACAGAAATATTCACATCCATTCTGGAATTCCCGATAAACATCACTGCCAGCTCCGCCACCATCCCCGCAGCGATGGCCACTGCCCAAGAATAGTTAAAGGAAAGGCTTTTAATCAGATACACCACCACAGCTGCTGAGAGAAAGGTGAGTATCATCAGAATCATCATCTCATTGGAAATCAGGCTCTTAATGATCTGCATATACTTCTGGGTGATGTCCACGGTTTCCGATCCGGCCAGCACGCCGGCATTCTGCTTGGCATAAACCAGCAGATGATAGAAAAATATACCCACACACATAGGCACCAGGGCGGAAAGGCCGCCGGACAGCCCGATGATAAAGGGGATAATATATGGGATCCGGATGAAAAAAAGCACCGGCGTAATCAGCATAAACACAGAGTTCCCAGGCTGAAATCCACTGTACAATATCAGCACAATCAGCACCAAAAGCCCGGCGATGAGCGTTAATTCCATGGACAGGCTGTAGAGATGCACCAGCATAAAAACCGCCGCCGTGCAGGTGAGCACACTCATGGGCAAAAACGCGCTTAAAAGACTTAAGATGCCCACGATCACCGGGTTCTTCAGTACCTCCTTAAAACCCAGATTCTGATTCAGCAAGATGAACACAGCCAGCGCAAACAGGAACTTTTTCGCCGGATTAATCAGATAGCTGTATCTTCCATAAAATGCCTTCAGCTGTTCCTTAAATACCAGAAGCCCCATCATGGCGGATGCCCTCCTTTGTCATCTCCTTCACCTTGTTCTGGTACTCATACCGCTTCTCAAGGCGTTTCAGCTTAGCCACATAGACCCGCATTCCTGCGATGGAATAGTCATAGCGCTTCCAGTAAACTACGAGCGTAGTCAAAAGATAAAGGAATAACCCTCCCAGATATAGCAGGCAGAACCGCTGTCCAAAGGACAGAAGCATATCAATGGAAAGACTGCTTAAGATCACCTCCATATAATACAGGGCCCAGAGCACGGTCCCCAGAAGAAAGCACATGGTATATCCGAAAAATCCACTTAACAAGTGCCGGCTGATGTAGTCGCTTTTAAAGTAACAGCTTAAAGGGAAGATCCGCTTCCCCTCCTTCTGCTCAAACATGGCGATACTGGTCATAAGCTTAATTTTCTCTTCATTCAGCATACTGCCGCTCCTTTGTCCTTACAAATCCTTGCGGACTGCTCCCTGCCAGGCTCTGCCGGCAAGGATCCGCAGGCGATAAAAAAAACCGCTATTTTTATTGTAACATAGAATTGGTTACTTTGCGAGGGGTTATGCATAATTTTTATAAATTTGTAAACAATTTAGCAAAGCTTCTTGATTTTTCCAATTACGGCAGACAGGCCAGATTCCGCGAGCTAGTATCACTCACAAAATCCGGCCTGTTCTTTTAAGAAGCTTTACCTTATCTCACAAACGATCCTTTATCCGGTTTTTTAATCTCTTTGAAGGTGCCGCTGATGTGCAATGTCCGGTTATGAAGCGGGTGATTCTCATCCAGAAGGAGATTGCGAAGGAACACCTCAAGGAACTCTGTCGTTTCATAAATGCCGTTTTTCAGGTCATTATAGTTTGCCCTCACAAGTGAATTCCGAAAATACCATGCATTTTCGGCAAAAATGTCATTTGTAGCATCAAAGCCCAGCGTGCGCAGATACTTGATGAAGAATACTGCCGTCGTTCTTGTATTGCCTTCACAAAATACATGGATTTGCCACAGTCTGGATACGAATACAGCAAGGTGATGAATAATTTCATCCATCGATAGATTTTTGTAGGAAAAATTCTTCTCCTCTGAGAAATCATAGTCCAGTGTCGCGCGCAGCTCTGTAGCACTGCCGTATAACACGGTCGCTCCATTAAGCACCCATTCCTTCTTCGTGATGTTGTAATCCCGAATACGCCCGGCATGGGAATAAATGCCGGCAAACAGCCTTCTATGAATCGAAAGATACTCGTTCGGCGTAAAGCTGAAGGCACGCTCAGAAAGAAGCGCGGCGATCCGCGCTGAGACCTTGTCAGCCTCCTCTGTGCGGTCCGACGCGTCGCGGATAGGATTTTCCTCGTAGTAGGCCTGTAAAAGTGCATTTGCCTCTTCAAAGGAAATCTCGCCTTCGATATTCCGAAGGGCAGTATGCACCAAATATTCTGATGTTTTCAGCCCGTCAACTGCCTGCAGGCCAATGGCCGTATGCCACGCATAGCTTTTTTCCCGCTTTGCCGGTTCGGATTCTTTTATATATTCCTTAAATGGATCTTCCTTCACTCTGTATCACCTCGCTGTTGCTTTTCTGTCCCCGCTCAGCCCGCCATCAGCCCTTCAAAAAATCACTGAACTCCTTCAGTTCCCCTTTCCTGCCCTCCGAAAGACGATTGAACTCCACATTACAGACCGCGCCCTCCAGCGCATACAAATGAACGAGACAGACATTGGGATATCTTCCCTTCACTTTCAGGAAAGCCTGCTCCGCCCCCAGACGGGCCAATTCCTCCGCCGAACCAATCCCCACGGAATCCAGCTTCCTTGCCATCTCCTTACCAATATTCATCATAGATGTTAATTCCGCCATATCCTTCTCCTATAGCCATTAACAATAATAACTAATTTCTCTAAACTGTGTATACCACTTATTAATAATAATACTACTATTTGCTTCAATATATCTTATCATATTATTTAATATTTTCTGTGGAATCCGAGAATTATTGTTGCAAAGTAAAGCTTTCCCAGAACTTGTTATCCAAATTTTTGTTGCATTTGCTGTTGCTCTCCCTTCTGCAATGTGTACGTGTACTGGCTCAAGTGGATCATTTTCATTCGACCAGAAGTAAATTATATATGGACCAATCCTAAAAATTTGAGGCATTTAAGATACCCCCCTCTTTCGAAAATTCAATCATTAAATGCGCATTATTGCGGACAAATTCTTTAAAATAATCCATCTCAGCATCAGAATATCCATTCACATCTTTCCAAGAATGTTCTGGTAAATAGCATGTTGCATTATGAAATCCATTTTTTAAATCTGGCGTTTCTATATATACCTTTACTCTTCCATCTGGTAACATTTCCGAATGAGTAATTTCTGTATCGTCATTAAGTGTTGCGTATGGATACATCATATTATCGTCCTCTCTTTCCATAAATCTATTATTTCATTTGAAATTCTTAGTTGCAGCTCCCGGTATTTCCATATTTTTTCATTATATTTTCTTCTCGAAAATCCTATGTTGTGTTATTCATAATATTACCTCTTACACTCTACCATATTTCTAATAGCTTCCTCCACAACAGCATTCAAACTCTTCTCATGTTCAATCGCGTATACCGCAATATTCCGATGAAGCTCCGGACTGATCCTGACATTAAATGTTCCCTTGTATGGTTGTTCGGGTTTCACGTTTCTTTCATCGCAATCTGCTAAATATTCATCAATCACATTCTGAAAATCCTGCTCTAATTCCTGTACTGAATCACCTTCATAAGACAGTAAAGCTTTGATTCCGACCACCTTTCCAAAAAGGCATTTATCTTCTTTAGAATATTCCACTGTGCCATTGTAATTCTTATATAACAACAAATTACTCATGGTAAACTATCCTTTCTTAGATTTCTCTAGATACCTGCTCTAACACATATCTCTCTATGACACCGCTTGGACATGGTTCGTTCCACCTTGTTTTAACTCATATCCAAAATATGATAACAAGAATTGCATTTCTACTTTGTATGTAATATACCACTCCGGGTTAAAATATGCAACTATCTATCGTTGCATGTCATGTTCTCAATCCACCAAAATCCTCCGTCCCCCCTTTTCTTCTCTCCCGGCGCTTCTTTCGCCCTGGGAAATCTCCTCGATCACCGCGCACATAGCCTGATACAGCTCTTCCCTCCGCCTTCCCGCCAGTCTTTTGCTTCTCCGTCTAAGATAGTCCTCCAGTATCCCCACCGGCACCACACCCGGGCTTAAAAGACAGGTATAGGCAAACATGCGGTCCTCCGGCTGCCCGCCCTCTGCCTTCAGGATACACTCTGCAAAATACCGGGTAATGTCCGGGGCCAGTCCCTGTCCGCCCACGCCGCCCCAGTCCGAATCGATCACATTCACCGTATCATACACGGTTCCCATATCCGCGAAGCAGGTGTACTGGTCACGAAGCCGCGCCCCCTTCCGCAGGTGAAAGCGGCAGAGCTCGAATGACTGCTCCTTCTTCTTTTCCTCCCTCTTCTCAGAGGGTTCTAGGCAGAAATTCATCTCATAAGAAAGATAATCCGGGCAGCTCTCATCCAGCCGGATCCTAAGCCGCAAAACCTGCAGCTGATTAAGCGGCTCATAAAGGATCCGGGTCTCCTCTGGAAGAAGACAGATAAACCGGCCGCATTTCACCATTCCCGGGGCAATGAGCAGCGCGCCGTCCTCCACCCGGATGCCGCACCCCTGCAAAAATCCCTGCCCATACTCCTGATACTCCAGCTGAAGGTGGGAAAAAGCATAGTCCCGCAGTGACCACAAAAGCTCTTTCTTTAGCACCCGCTTTCCCTCAAACAGCGGATACCGATTCTCCTGCTTCTCCATCCGTCTGCCTCCTCTCTCTGCGCAAACCTACTTCATCCCATCAAAAAAGTTCTGTGTCCACCCATCATGCTCAAAACAGAACCGCTCCTCCCGCCCCAGATACAGCCGCTTCTCCCGGCGATACAAAGGCACCACGGAAAACTCCCAGTCCTCCCGCCTTGCCCAGACGAAAAACCTTACCTCCCGCTCCCCGATGTCATCGGTGTCCGCCTGGAGGATATGCTCTCCGTAAATCCCATATATGTCCTCATACCGCTTTTCCTCAAAATCCACCAGGCTGCTGCGGCAGGTATATTGATACCGCTCCCTTCCATCCACATCTTTTAAATACAGCTTCAGGGTCAAGTCCTCCATATTTCGGGAGATCCTCCCGCTCTTAACATCCTTCTTCAGGCAGCGGATCAATACCCGCTCCTCCCCATGGTGGGTATAGGCGGTAACCTGATACGGCAGCACCGGCTCCTCTGTTTGGATGTCCACATCGGCGAAGCCGTATTTCTTGTCCTTCAGGTAGGCCAGAGCGCCGTCCACGCAGGTCATCTTCAGCTCCGCATCCCGGCTTATCCCCGGGACCTGTCTGGCAAACTGGATGGTGCGCCCCGGGACAAACTCCTTTAAGGCGTCCCGGAACAGGCCGATCTTACAGGACTGTCCGGTCAGCCGGATGAGAGAATACTCCTCCAGCGTCCCCTCCTCGTACATCCTTCCCATAAACCGAAGAACCACCCCGTAAATATCGGCTTTCAGCAGCAGCTCTAATTCATAGATGCTGATAAAAACCGCCGGGAACTCCTTCACCAGCTCCAGGCCCCGGCCCTTATCCCTGCAGACGGACAGCCGCCACGGATCCACCGGCAGCCAGGTGACCGCATTCTCTTCCACCTTCCGGGAGGATAATGCCACCCGCAACGTCCCCATCCGGTGATAAAATTCCTTTTTCACCCGCTCCGCCAAGCGGAAGAGAAGGTAAAAGTTATTCTTCACCTGATAGTATTCCCGCCGGCCCTGGTGTTCAAATATAGAAAACTGGGTGGGAAGATACTCCTCCGCCTTCCGGTACTCCTCTTCCAATTCCCTGTAAATCGCCTCCGCCCCGTGCTGATCCACATAGCGGTACACATCCCGGTCATATCCGGCCAGCAGCTCCCCCTCCGGCTTCAGTGCCAAAGGGCAGATACGATTCACCACAGCGATCTTTAACAGCTGCAGGATCCGGTAGGTCAGGTTATTCCCGCCGAAATCCGTGTCCCCGTTTTCATAAGCCATATCCATCTCGATCCGGTAAGCCGTCTGCTTATCCCATACCCGGAAGCGGCAGGAGCAGAGATCCGTGGTCCCTCCCCCACAGTCCAGGATCAATGCCCGGTATTCCTCCCCTTCCTCCAGGCTCCCCCTTTCCACCATGCCGGATATGGTGTGGTACAGCACAGCGGCCCCTTCATCGATCCGATCCTTTTCCCCTGCTTGGTACTCTGGCAGGAGTTCCCCGAAAAGCTTCCCAAACCGCGCCTTCTGCTTCACCGGGCAGGAAATATGTACGGAATCCACCTGACATTTGAACCGGTTGGCCACCGCCTGGATCACATAGGTGAGATAAGCTTTCAGGATCTCCTTTCTGGAAACAAACTGCCTGCGCCCCTCCCGGTCCGTGATCTCCTCCTGCCGTTCCACATCTCCTATCCAGCGCTTGATGTCATAAAACACGCAAAAGCCCTCATCCAGATAGCTGGAATCCGCCAGGCGGATGGCATCATAACCAAATAAATACTCCGGCTCCCCCTCCGCCAGGCTGCGGACGCCAACTACACTGGGGAGAAGATTCGTTTCCTCCCAATGACCGGAGGAATCATAAAATACCGCATAATTAGCCTGATCCCGTTTCAGCCCCCGCTCCCCATCCTTCAGCCCGGACTGTTCAAAAAACTGGCCGTCCAGGAATACACTGGCCGTGGTATTCGAGGTTCCAAAGTCTATGGCCGCAGATAATGGCAGGGGCAAAGGCTTCCTTACCTGGAAATTCACCAAGGGGATCCGGTAAACATCCAGGGACTGAGGAACCGCCTCACAGCTGCCCCGGTAAACCTGGTAGAGCAGATCCGATTCCCGCCGCCCCATACAGTACAGGCTGTAATTCTTAATCTCCGACTCCCGGCAGGGCATCCCCGCCTCCATGGTCAGATACAGGCAGTCCCTCCTGCCGCCCATGGGAACCAGGTTCATGACTGCGCATACGCTCCCATCCCCGCCCAGGATAAGGGCATTGGTCCCTGCCAGCTCCCTCACATAAGGCAGCTTCAAGCCGTCATAAAATCCTACTGCCAGGCCTTCATACACCATGATTTTCGAGCTGCAGGCCAGAGACCGCTCCCTCCGCTCTGACAGGCGGCTCTCCCGAAATACCCGCTCCAACGCTTCCAGGCCCGCGTCATCCTTCTTTTGAATCAGGAAATATTCATCGGCTCCCCAGAACCGCAGGATGACCCGGATCAGTTCCTCTTGATCCATAGGGTTCACCACTCCCTGGATCAGCTTCTCCCGGCGGCAAATTTCCCGGAGCTGGAAGGTGGTCATCCCCAAAAGCTCCGCCTTGTGATATCGCCTTTCCTCTTTTTCCTCAGGTTCCATTGTCCTTTTCATCAAACGGTAGCCATATTTATCCATGGTTTGCCTCCCATTCCTCTATATGTGCTCTCGGAATCTCTTTATGCCTGATTTTGTGAGATGATTTTTTGTCAGATGTACACAAATTTAAGAGGCGTACGCGGAACGTACGTTGATTAAATTTGTGTACGTCTGGCGGAAAATCAGCCGCAAAAGTAATGAATATAGGCAGGAAAGTAATTTTTCTTTTCTCTAATAAAGTATGTATCTTGGATCTGGCCATTGCTTTAAAAAATACCATCCTTCCCCTAACGAATTAAATTCATACAAATACATTTCATTTACATTTAAACTTAAAGGTACTTTGGGTGAATAAATAAACTTTAGTGACATATTTGCTGTGTCATAGTAATACAATTCAACAACAATAATCTGCGATTTAGGCATTATACCAAAATTTCCCGCAAAATTTCCTGATACCGTAATTTCACATCCATCTTTTGGATAATTCCGGCTCTTGATTGATAATCGTAAAAAATCCGTCAAGGGATTCTTTGATTCTATAATCTTCGATTGATTTAAATAGTCATCCCTTAAATAGTATATCGTCTCTATTCCAAATTTCTCTGCCGAAAACTCTACCGATTTAAAATCCCAGTTCTCTATACTTTGATAAAAGTCCTCTATCCTCCTAAATTTATCTCTATGCTTTAAAAATACGTCTTCCCAATATTCTCCACTCAAAAAGGTTCTTTTTTCCGGCGGAAATATCATATGGCGATAGTGAAGGACATAAAATGAAAGGGAATAATATATAATAGTGGTTAATACTATAGAGGATAGAATTCCGCATAAATAGATAATAATATATCGTTTCTTCACAAGTGATTATCCTTTCGATATTGTTTATCTTTTATTTTAAAGAAATTTACCTCGTTACTTTATTACAATAACAACACCTTTTTATAATTTCCCTTTCAATTATCGCAATTTTTAAGTCATCATATACCATCACTTATCCCCCGCTGGAAGTCTTTTTCAATTTGATTGGCTCATAATGATAAATTACAAAATACCAGTCATCTTCTAACTGCTCTGAATAAACAAAATTCTCTTCTTCGATTTGAATTCCTGGAGCGTACAGAAAGGAAACAAGATCTTCCCCCTCCTGATATCGTCCTATATATCCAAATACCGCCCATCTATCCCATACAAGTCAATTTCGTCTAAGTCGCCGTGAATAAACACATCGATACCATATCTTTTCTCCGTTACAAAATCCCAGCTCCTGTCCTCCTGAAAAAACTTCTCCATCTCTTCAAATTCAAGACGATTGTCAAAAAAATACGTTCGCATCCGCTCCGCATCGTGGTAGTGCGCTTCCTCTATTCTCCAGCACTTGTATTGAATATAGGCAGGGAGATAGGTAAACAGGAGAAAATGAGTGAGCGCTACCACCGGCAGCGTAAAAAATCCGGCCAGGAATATTATAATTGATTTTCTTTTCTTTAATAACATACGCATCTTGGATCTGGTCATTGTTTTAAAAAATACCATCCTTCCCCCAACGAATCAAATTCATACAAGTATATTTCACTTATATTTAAACTTAAAGGTGCTCTCCCCGGTATCACAAAACCTAACTTTATCACCATCTCAGCTTTTTACAGCTCTCGCTAATTCGTTCTTCAATCCGTCTATATTTCTTCGAAACCTCTGGCATATTAATAATCCCTGAATAGTTAAGTGAGTTTTTAACTCCAAATAAAAGATGCATTACGATCATTGATTTACCAAATGCTGTTCGATATGACGGCAAATCGATAATTCCATTGGGTTTAAAAAATATTTTTTCTTCTTCCTCTCGCAAATAGTCGATATATTCTAATAAATCCAGAAAAATTTTATATTGCTCTCTTTGTATTAACAATTCATAGCTTGATT
The DNA here is from genome assembly GCA_951800145.1 of uncultured Lachnospiraceae bacterium. Taxonomy (GTDB): domain Bacteria; phylum Bacillota; class Clostridia; order Lachnospirales; family Lachnospiraceae; genus Caccovicinus. The sequence continues at coordinate 73,949 of CATOJE010000001.1, forward strand.
GACGGCTATATGAATCCTCTCTTCCGTCATACTCACGCCAGGCGCATTCCCGGAGCATTTCAAGAAGGACACTGTCTCTTCTTAGCATTGCCATAAGTTCATATCCACGCGGCGACATGTAAAGCTTTGTCTCATTGCACAAAGAAGCTTCTGTATCTAATGTTTCAATATCATCTATATCTTCGATGGATTTTCTCAATACTTTCTTTTCAAAAAGAAATACTAACGCGCGATAAAATTTTTCTTTACATTCATCATCAAAAATTGTAGACCAATGCTGGCAGATCCGATCTAATCTTTGAGCATTTAAACCATATGTTACTTCCTGTGTTGCCTCTTCCTTTTGCTCATATTTAATAAAATATTTCATAACAAGCAAACAATAAATACTATAATCTTCATTTTCAGAAGATAAAAATATATTTGGAATAACTGAATCCTCTGTTCCAGTAAATACAGCCGAATTGTTACATCCTATCGAACGAATAATATTTATATTGTTAAAAGTATATTCTCGCGAATTAACCGAAAAAAAAGCATCCTTTAAACGATTTCCCTGCACCCAAAATCGATTCGCAAATATTCGGGAATAAGTGGCCAGCGCTTCACGAATATTCATAAAGCACAAATTGAGGATCATATCTTTATATTTTCCTTCAAATGCATCGTTAAGATATTCCAATTCTCTATAGCAATCATCCCAAGAGTCCTTATTACCGATCTCTTTGTTAGAAGACTTTGTATAATAATCAAATCGCTTTTTGAAAAGTACACTTAAATCAATCGCGTTTTTCTTTAGAACCGTATTTGTCACGATTGAAAAAGCTTCCAATCTTCTCAATGTCGCGTTAAACTCACATTTTTGATATAGTCTTAATGTATGCGGACGAATAGAGATAAGCAAATTAATTCGGTATTCTGAATCATCAGGAAAATCTGTATTATTCATACATTCAAACAAATGCAAATATGCTTCAATTACTAAATCTTGTTGCTTTTCCGGTAATGTTTCAACATCATCTAAAAGAATAACCAATCGGTCGTATGTAGAATATTTACATTTGATAAAATATTTCAATTTATTAGCAGCGTACTCAAATGGATGCTCCTTTTCCGCATATTTCAATTTAGCTTTTATTTCATCATCGTATGATAAATTCATAAGAGATAAATCATTCTTCATTTCAAGGATTCTTGGAGTATGCTTTCTTATAAATACATAAAATGATCTTCTGCCTTCTTCTGTCCGCACTACATCACGTAGTTCTGGATGAGCTTCTTCGAGTGTAGTACAAACTGCTGCAATACGCCCTTCAATGTCAAGAGATTCCGGTTCCTTTTTTCTGGCTCCATCAAAAAAAGTAGGAAAAACGACGATACATTTATTTGGTGTTCTCTGCGATTGAGTCGTAAGACGTGAAACATTACTCACTCCAAGATTAAGGCAATGGCGGATGGACGTTGTTTTTCCTATTCCTGTATATCCCACACAAAATTTCATGGAATTTCGAATCGAATTCAAAAAGCTATTCAATGAATTTTCAAAATTTTCATCCGTTACATATAATTCTTCAAACGTCTTATCATTGGTTGGCATTGGTTCTCCTATGAATAAGTTATCAAATTGATATTTGAATTTCCTGTAAATATCATTTTCTCCAACATCGCCTACGATCGTAACATGATCACAAATTCTGTAACGCATTATACTTCATCCCCTTCTTCTATTTTTATCTATTTTAAATGATACCTGTCCTTCCACTAAATTAATTTGCATTAAATACTTTCCTGTATAGTTTTTCTCTTGAATGTCCTGAATGGAATAAGTGATTTTTTTCTCAAAAAACATACTGCCATCTGATGAATCATATAATATGAAATATAAATTTTTCGATTCTCCAGGAGAAAGCCTCTGGCAAATCAGTTTATTTTCAATTTTACAGTTAGACGCAATGCTTTTCCCAATATTTTCCATTCTGGCATATATAATCCTATATCTGTCATTTTTTACTCCGATTTTAACTTTAGGATTTTCACTTATATGCTTATTTTTTCTTACCCCACTGATATTTTTCTCTTGGCAAGGTTCAATTAATATTTGTGGGATTTCACTCCTTTTTTCTATCACTAACTTAACGTATGAAGTTACTACCGCTGAAATAATGATATTCATTACTCCAGCAACATACGGAAGAAATCTCTTACATATAGAAACTGCAAAGTTGCTCTGAAATTGATTCATTAAAAGCTCTATTAAAGCTGGTTGAATATATTTAAATACAATCCATAACATAATAAAAAGCAATATAAATAACCCTATTAAAATACCATTCTGTATCAATCCTTCCCTTTTTTTATTTTCCATGATATAACCTTCTTTCTGGTGCATTCTATCATTTTAATCTTTTCTTTATATCTATCCTCTTAGTAAAACCATTGCATTAGAAATAAACTTTTTCTCCAGAGAATATCTCCAACACCTCTCCCATAAACTCCCCCACCCAGCACCGCTCCACCTGTTCCAGCCCCCGGATCTGCCGGATACGGGGAAATAATCCCTCCAGCATCGGCGCCAGCAGTCCCCGGGAAACCAGATAAAACTCCTCCCCCAGGGAATAAAGGAGCTTATCCAGCCTGCTGCCCTCCACCCGGGTCTGACGGGCAAATTCCCGGGTCAGCTTCTCCCGAAGCTCCCGAAAGCAGGATGATACCAGAAGAAAATCCCACCCACATCCACATTCCATCGGTGAGCTCCGTCCCCTCTCATCATAAAGATCCACCCGATAGGGCAGCACTTCCAGCAATGTGGAGGTCCGCAGGTACGAGACCGCCAGATACATGGCCGGCCCGGCAGCCTGTCCGGACTCCAGCTGACGGTAATGCTCTGCCGCTGATTCCAGGCAGCATAGAAAGGAGCTCTCTGTATCTGGGCGCCGCAGCTCATACTCCCTGAAAATCTTCTCCCTGGCACTCGCCAGCTCTTCCCAGGCCAGGCGATCCATCTCCTGGAGGAACTTCTTTGCCAGCTTGTCTTCCATACTTCTCTCCCCCTAACCTTTCACCGGAAGCAGCTCCAGCTTAAAATCCATGATTCCCCGCCGCAGCAGGCTTTCCGCCACATCCAGCCGGATCACCACGATCCGGTTCTCAGTCCCTCCAACCCGGAAAATACCGGCATCCCCGATGGCCTCCCGATCCAGAACACACTTCTCCACCCGATTACCCCAGCGGTTCCACTGACTCTCTGAAGAAAGGCAGGAAATCCGCTGGAAAATCGGCGCGTAGTAAATGCAGTATGCATCCTTCTGGTTATGGATCAGAAACAATTCCTTAAACCGGAGCAGAGGATCGTAAAGGGAAAAACCTCCTTCATCTCCTCCCGAACCAGATAAATCTGCTGTTCCAGGACACTAGGAAAGTCGCAGTCCTGATCCGAAGAGATAAAGGCCGGATTATGATCTGGAATCCGCCGGCCGCCCTCTATGTACAGATCTTCTTCCCGCCTGATGATATCCCGCAGGTTGCGGATATAGGGCAGATGGCGGTATCGGTTATCCTGTGTTAAACGAAAATACTCCATTACATCCCCCAAAGCAGTATCCTTACCGTAATTACCTTAATCAGTTGATGCAGCATAAAATTGAAAACGGCAAAGAATATAACCATCGGTACACTGCAGCCTCCCAGCCTTCATAATTCTGCCTGCGTCTGAAAGTCCTTCTCTTTCTCTTTGCACTGATAGCTGTCCATCAGTCCCTTGAGCCGCCTCCAATAAATTTTATCGGCAAAAAATCCCATCATCGGGAAATAAATCAACGCATATAAAACCACACAGACGATTTGCATAAAGTAATATGATCTAGGCCCCATTTCATATAAATATTGTACCGATACCACGATTGGTATAATCTCCAAACATACATATTCGATCACCGCCAATATAATTGCTTCTACCACCATGATTCGGTAGATCAGCCAATAGGGCCCGCAGAGGGCTGCGGCTAAATTATATGCTTTCCGCTTATCCTCAATTAAGGCAAAACGGCGTAAATAATCCTTCTCCTTGCCCAGACAGCAAATGATGTCCGATACACGGTATCCACCGATTTTTCTCTCTTCTCTTTTGCTTTCTTCCTTTTCCATGCTTCATTCCTCCTGTTCAAGTTTTTCAGCAAGCTGTTCCTGCAGCCACTGCATATAGTCTGGATCATCTCTCATGTATTCTATATTCGTATATGCGTCCAAAGTCGTTCTAGCATCAAGGTCTTCAAACCTCCATTCCCAAAAACCTTGTTTAAAAGTATCCAACGCCTTTTCCACCAGTTCCTCCGCTGTAGCAAAATCATCTTGGTTATAATATATTTCTCCCAGTTTTAAATTGATAAGCGCAGTTCTCGCCAGATTCAGCACCCCGCTCTCTAATAATCTATCGAGACACTGGATTGCCTCGTCATACCTTTTCTCCCGGGTCAGAAGTGTCCCTTTATCCATATATGCCTTTATAGAATCGCTGTCAGCTTCTGATAAATATCCCTCTGCTTCCTGAATCCATTTCTCATTGTATTCCAGAGCGAGCGGGTAATCACCCTTTCGGTAATAGCTCCCCGTCAATCCCCGATAGACAAAAATATCCACTGCCCGGTACTGATGCAGCTCTTGATTCAACTGGAAAATCTGGTTATAACATTGGATCCGTTCATCTTCATCTCCACAGTAAGAAAGAGCCATATAGCTGTATAGCCCTGCAATATCATTTTTCCCTAACAGCCTTCTTTCGTCCTCTAATAATTGATTTACTTCATCAACTAACATTTGTTCCCGATTATCATCGTATACATTTACAAACGGACCATAACACAATCGGTTTGCGCGGATAATCAAGGCCTGTATTGGATCCGTTACTTTTTTCAATACATGATCATACTTTAATGTAGCCTCATCATATAAGATGCCCTCCAGCTCCATCAAGCGGGTGCTTCCCAAATTGTTTACAATGCAAACATCCACAGAATCACTTCTTGATGAAATCAATGCATCGTTTAAGATTTCCTTGGCTTCCTCGCATCGATCCAGCCGCAAGTACCCCACGCCGATTGCATTCATGACTTCGGGAGTTTGATCCATAGCAGACAGCTGCTCTATCCCGTCCATCACCGATGCCTCGTCCCCCTTTAATAATTGGATCGCTTCCAGATATCCCGGGTTTCCATCATCCTCGCACAAGATTAAAATACTATGTAAATCTGCCACATAATAAGTATTGTCCATCTGTAAATTTTCAGGGCTTTCCGGCGATGCTTTCTCACACCCGCTAAGGAGATACAGCGCTATAAAGAGAATGCTGATACTTTTGAAAAACCTTGATTTCTTCATGTCTCTCCCTTATAAATACTATACATATAGTGGTTTCTACTCTCATAAAAGTAAGACAGCTTTAGGTTTGTAAACCTACCGTTTCCCTTCCTGTATAGTCTGGATCACCTGATGCATAATCGGCTCCCAGTCCTCCCGTTCCTCACCATAGCAATTACACATACACAGAATCAGCTGCTGCTTCCGTCCCATAAGGGCCAGCAAGTTAAATACCGGTTCATCCAATGTATCATTTCGGAAGGAGAACCACTCCCCGCAGCCCTCTTCCACAGAATAGCTCCCTGTATCCAGGATCTCCGCGTCCTGGCGCAGCTTCTTTATCAGTGCCCGGTATCGGATTAACGTTCCCTTAAGCTGTTCCTGGCTTGCCCTCTGCCGGAATGCGCTGAAGGTGAAGTTCACCCGGTTCTCTTCATCTGCAAAGATCCGCTGAGGCCGGTTCTCAGAGGGGTATTTCCTCTTTGCCTGTTCCTGCTCCAGGGCGGTGAAGCCTGTGGGAAGGCGGATCCAGACAGGCTCCAGCGTCTTCTCTCCCGAAAACAGCTCCACCTCCTGGAATTCGATCCGCCTCGCTCCTGCGTACATGCCTGTATAAGTATCCGTAAAGCCTTTCTTCTTCTCCTCCATTCGCTCCCGGATAATGATTTCATCAAAATACTGTTTCACCATGCACCTCCCTGCGCGAATCACCGCACAAACATTCTCCACGTTCTCTGCACTTTCTATATTTTTTGCATTTTTTACATTTTCTTCATATTCCATGTTTTCTGTATTTTCCGCATTTCCTGCATTCCTGCATTTCCCGCATTCCCATTTTGATCCTATTTAAACTGGATATCCAGCCCGTTCTGCCGGATTCCATCCTGGAGCATCAGCATGGTTTCATTTTCCTGCAGGGTGATTCCATTTTCACCCTCCACCAGGATCGGGCCCTGGCTGGTGAGGGAAATGCCGTCTGACGCGGTCAGGGATATCTGCTTTTTGCTTTTTATGGTGATTCCCTTCCGGTCATCCAGCAGGATCCACATCCCCTTATGGTTCGTGATCCGGATTTGATTCGGCGTGAACCGCACTTCCTTATCGTAAATCGTCCGGATGGATTTCTCCTCCGGATTTTTCCGCTTCTCATCCACCACCCCCAGATGCACCGCGCTGGAGACGTATCCATGATCCTCCGTCTCATCCGGAAAATACAGCCTCACCTGATCCCCCTCCTCCGGCATGCAGTACCAGCCAGTTCCGTCCGGGGAGGAGTATACTGTCGCATAGGCGTATTCCTTGCTGCAGGCACCGGGGATGTCCTCACAATCCATCCGGATCCGAACCTTATCCTGCTTCACCGACTTCACCTTCCCCATAAGAGAACAGCCAATCAGACGGTCATTCTCATAGGGTTCCTGGTAAAAGCCCTCCTCCCTGCGCAGGGTATAGTGGCCCATAAGCGCACCCCCGGTCAGACAGATTTTGCGTTTCCCCGGAACCGCTCTCTGGTCAGCTTCATCTTGCTGTACTGGTCTAAGGACACATCGGGCACCACCGCATACCAGACTGTATTGCCAAAGTCGTTCTTTGCATTAGTGGTGTTTAAGTAGGTAACCAGACGGGAGAAGTTTGAGGTCTTTGCCAGTGTTTCATTGGATACATTGGTGATCAGCATGGACGGCCGCATACCTTTAAGCTTTTTGGGATACTGCTCAAAATAGCACCAGATGCCTAATAATTTTTCGATTAAGGGCTTTACTGTCTTGATAAATGCATCCTTGGATTCCCGGTAAAATTCCAGGTAGGAATTATAGTTGGCAACCTCCTGCTCCTGGTCGATGGTGCCCTCCATGGTGGAGGTCAGGGGGCAGAAGGTCCGGGCCACCAGGGCTGCCACATAGTCATTCCCCTCTTCGTTAATGGCGTTATAATCCTCCTTCAGCGCTTCGATCAGGCCGAAGTTTACATGATCATCTACCGTGGCAAGGGCGGTGCTCTCCACCTTGGGCGCCTCTAATACTCTCAGCTCTCCCCCGTCTCCCATGCTCAGGACTCCTAAGGCTAAGGGAGTGTGATCCTTTTGATTCCCCCCGTCCCCCAGCAAGAGCCGGGTTTTAATATCCTCGATGGCCAGAGGCAGCATGGCCATCACATTATTATAATTGGCGCTGGCCTCCTCAAACATTACATTCAGCTTATCTGCCAGATCCAGCTTCTTCGGGTCGCCTTCCTCCAGCTTGGCGTATTCTCCATAGGTATACTGCAGCTCCTTCCGGTTCTGCTTGATGGAATCCATCACCTTTTTCGGGGAAATCATGTCTGTCAGCTTTTCGAACTTAAAGTCAACATTGATCATCCCCTCCGCCCGCTTGGTATCCACCATATTCATCAGCATTCCCATGAACTCATTCTGACGGTTTAAGGGGATCTCCGTCAGCATCTCCTCCGGCACCTGCTCCGGCTTCTCCAGCTGGTAAACTACCTTTTGGTTGTTGGCATTATAATAGCAGTAAACCGTGGGGCCAAACTTTTCCAGCACCTCATCGAAGCTGCGCACCAGCAGATGGTCGTTAATCTCCTTAATCTTATCATCAGACAGGCTTTCCACACCCCGGACATCTCCTACCAGAGTCACCAAGTCCATCTTCTCCGGATTGATTACCTCCATCAGCATGGTCCGGTTCGTCTGCTTAATCACATTTCCCATATGAATGCTCCGCCTTTTGTACACGTTATCCTTTTAAAGCCCCTGCTTTTCACTGGGTTTTAAGCTTTCATAGTGAATTTCCATCTCTGTCTCTCCATCTGCGAAGGAAATAGTGAGCTTCCCATGATAATAAACCGGATATTCCAGCCCCTTTTTCACGATCTCCATTCCCCGCATCACAGTGCAGCCCTCTGACTGGTCCACGATCATCAGGGCGTGATCGGATCCAGGATAGAAAAGGATATGCTCCCCTCCAGCCTGCCCAAGGTTAATGCCACAGTCCTCCAGGATCTGCTTCAGTGTCAGGCTTCCTGACGAATGTCCGAACAGACGATAGGTCTGAGGCGGAATATCCCTGCCTCCGGGGGTCCGCACAGCATACAACATCAGCTTGCCGGAAAAGGGCTCTGCCTTTGGATTTATTTTTTGTTCTGTCCTGCCAGGCATACGGCTCTTTTTCCGAAACCAAATCAGAAGCAGTACAAAAAGAGACAGAAAAAGCCCGCACAGAATCCCCAGAAAGGGACGATAGTCAATCACCGGCACAAAAACCGGATCCGAAGGCTTCTCAATCTGAATCCTGACCGGCTGCTGCAGCTCATAGATCTCTTCGGTTTCCTCCAGCTCTACCGTTACCTCCAGCTCATCCACAGAATCGACCGGTAAGGTCTGCCTCAGCTGGCCCTGCTGTATCTGACCGGAATAAGGGATTCCATTAATGGTATAATGCATCTCCCTGCCTTCAAACCTATCCTGTCCCCACAGATTCTCTTGCTCCTCTGTGACTGTGACAAGCTGGATAGCGGCCTCTGCATAATGCTTATAGACCGGCGGAATATTCTTTTTCACCTCTTCCTCTGACCGCGGAAGCTCTTCTGACCAGCAGCTTACTGTCACCTTGGGCGCCGCCACATACTGGGAGATCCTGTAGGCCTCTACATCCGCCGCCTCCTCTGTCTCATAGCTGATAAAAAGCTCCCCGGGAGGGGGAGAATCCAGCTCCAAAATCAGGAACCGCTCCCCGGTTATCCGCTCCTCCCTCCCACCGGGAGTCCGAACCGATACCTCCTTTAGCTCCTTGCTCCCGGTAAGCACCAGCTTCAGGTGGCTTAATCCTGGCAAAATCTCCTGGCGGATTTCCCCTCTGCCAGCTGCTTTATCATGGATCCCGGTGAGAACCTGGTGCGGGATCCGCATCCTCTCCTTCACGATGCGGTTCATAATCTGGGAGACAGAGCCGGACTGGCCCTCCCAGTAGATAGCGCCATCGGTTATCTCCGCTCCGTCAAAGATATGGAGCCGTCCGCCTGCAGACGCTTCCCCGATGGCTACGATGTAGATGGGAATCCCCTTCTCCTTCGCCAGACCGGCCGCCTCTTCATAGCGTCTGCGGGACTCCTCCCGTCTCTCCTCGTCTGGCATATCGATCTCGCCGTCAGTGAGCATCACAATATATCGCCCACTCACCTCCGGATCCGTGGAGAAAAGCGCAACCGCCTGATAAAGCCCATCTCCTGCATTCGTGTAGCCTGTATAGGAAATCCCCTCCAGCTGCGCTTCCAGCTCCTCTCTTCCCGCCCCTATGGGTGCCACCGCCTGGAGCTCCGTATTATAAGCCACCAGACCGATTTGATCCCTGGGGGGCAGGCCATACATGGTTTGGCGCAGTGCATCCATAACCATATGATCCTTGTCATAGTGATTCATGGATACACTGGTGTCCAGTAAAAAGACAATCTCATTTCCTTTATGCGGATCGCCATCGCTGTCTGCTAAGGCCGTCCAGGCTGTATTCAAGATGAGGAAAAGTGTGATCCCCAATGCCAGCATCCTCTTGTGATGTTTCATGTGAACACTACCTCGCCTGTCTTAGTTTTTTGACAAAATAACACATATTTTGACATAGTTCAACATAGTTTCCGATTTTTGTTTGGTTTTTTCCAAATTTTGCATCATCTATAGTCAATAAACCGACTATATACCTGAGAGGTAAAAGGTTAAAGAGTACGGTTCACAGCCCTGCCGTTCACAGCAATAAAAAGAGGCTACCGCTTCTCTGGGGCAACCTCTTATGATTCTCATATGTGAATTTTTCTTTTTTTATTTTTTATGACCCCGGCACATAATAGTACGGCTACTGCCAAATGTCCTAATGCAGCAGCCAGGCTAATCTCCCTGGCGCCGATCCCATAGCACAGGAGCCAGAGGATGACTTCGATTCCCCATATACTCCTGCTTCGCTTCTGGTAGCGGATCCGTTCCTTCTGGTCAAATGGCTTATTCGGATCCTCCACCGGAGCCAGAAGGAAGATGCAGAGCCCGCATAATCCGCTGGCAAGGAAGTCCGCCGCCAGCACGGCTCCTTCCGGAATTCGCTTTTCTATGATGCAGACTATACAGAGCATGGATGCAGATACCACTGTACAGGTATTAAAGTTATCCGCGTGGTGCCCGCCCGCGTAGGAGCGCAGGGGGATAAAGAAGGCTAAAAAGACAGGGACGGTGATATATGCCCGGAATATGACAGCCAAAAGACAGGCGATCAAAAGATTGACCACCTGTCCGATGAGCAGCTCATAGGCGTATTGGTATAATTTTTGCTCTTCCGATGACAGATAGCTCCGCTTCACCTGCCACGTCACAAAATAGTTCGCCAGCTTCTCAATCATGGTATCTTAACTTTAGAACTTGCGGAAGCGTTTTGCTTCTTCTGGGACTTGGGGCTGGTGATTCAGCCATGCGCATCCTGAATTCACATTTTGAACAACGGTTATTAATGCCATGGCGTTTAAAGCGAGCAATGCCCAATTTTTAGATTTTAATTTCCCCCATGCGTTATGTAATTTTTTCTGCATAATTGTAGTACCTCCTGCTGCTTCTTGGTTTAATATTTACGTTTACCATACATATCTATTTTCCAAAAATCAAGGTACTTTCCGAATTTTGTCCTTTTCTTCCGTTTTTTGCACGTTTGATAGGGCCAGTGTCACGACAAACCGGCCATCCTCTTCCCCGATGTTTAAAATGCCGTGATATTTATAGGCCAGCTCTTCCGCCTGCCGCAGGCCGAAGCCATGCCTTTTTCCATCATTCTTTGTTGATAAGAAACGCTTCCCTTTTTTCTTATTCTGATGAACAAAATTGTTTTCTATATGAAAAACTACCATGGCCTGATTTCCCATATATAATTTAGCAGATATATTTCCATCTGTACATAGCTTCGCCGCCTCCAGGGCATTATCCAGCAGGTTTCCAAAGATCCGAATTTTGTCCGTCTCGCTGACAAAGTCCAGAGAGACGCTTGGTGATACCTCCAGATGGAACCTCACACCTGCCTTTTTCGCTTCATTTTCCTTCTCAAGAAATATAGTATTGATTATGGGATCATGGAGATACATTCTATGGGAAAATGATTTCCTTTTCGTTAAAAGGGACGAGGCTTCCACCGATATTTTTTTTAAGGAGTCTGCGTTTTCCTGATCTGTAAAATTTCCCCGATCTGCAAATTTCTCAAGTGTCTTGACAATGTGCCGCATTTCATGCAGATATGCCGCATACTCCTGATTCATCTCATCCATCCGCTGGTAGTGGCTGTGCTCCATCCTTGTTTTTAATTCCAGCATTTCGTGTTCCTTGGCGGACTTTTCGGCAATCAGAAGCTTATCGACCACGGAAAAATTTATAATGTTACTTATCACCAGCAGAATTCCCCCCAGACAGATTAAAAAGTATCCTGACGGATGCTGATCCATCATGAGAAATCCGTTCAGTAAAATCATGCTGGATATCGGTAAGATAAACAATCGCCTTAACGTCGGATAATTTTCTCTATTTGGCGAATACCATTTCCTCTTTCGGATTGTCTGAATCACTGTAAACTCAAAAATTTTCTCAACTATGGTTCGGAAGATCCATCTGGCGTCTAATGCAGAAACGTCCAGATTTAATGTCTGATATACCATGTGAGAGATAAATTCTGTGACCGCAAAAATCATGTAGCAAAGCAGCACATACACTATATTTAGCTTTAGATCAATGCGGAAGACCAGCCATACAAATACAATACAAATTAGCGGCATTCCCAACAGATTCAATGTCGGTATTCCTGCACTGTTAATGAAAAAAATGGAAATTGCACAAATTCCCCATTCGAGTATCCTTATATTCTTACGTTTTTCATATACTGGAAATAGTATCTCAAAAAAGCTGTAAAGAAAGAAAATCTCAAACCCACAATTCACCAGCTTAACAATCTGATAAACCTGCCCTTCCACAGCCATCACTGCTTCCCTCCCGGATATTCTCCCCAGAATTTCCCCAGCGCTTCTTGAAATTCCTTTTGTTTGCTCCTGGCGACATTCAGTATTGTGTCACCCCTAATCGTAATGTACTCCTTGGAATTAAATATCACATGGTAGAGATTTACGATGTAGCTTTTCTTGGCATAGGCAAAGCCTTCCTCCTTCAGCAGCTCATAGTATTCCCCCAGCCTCTTACTGCTTTTCACCATATTTCCCTGGATGTCCTGTCCTAATGTACTCTGTATTCTGCAGACCCGATCCACCCCTTTTTCTGTCAGGTAAATGCCGCACCCCTTATCGAAAATATCGATATACAAAATTTCCCTGGAAGGAATGACGCAGGAATTACCATGGAATAGAATCGGTACATCTATGTCCTTCTGGCGCCGTCTGGCCTCCTCCATAAGCGTTTCAAGCTCTTCCCGGATTTTCTCCGGGTTTCGATCCTTCACCAGATAGCTAAAAGGCCGTACCTTCACGATGTCGCTGGCCGGAAAATCATAGGCAGTATAAAAGGACAGCAGCGCATCCGAATCCATCTTCCGGATCTGCTCTGCCGTCTGCCTTCCATCCATTTTCCCTTCCATCTGGATATCCAGGAAAATCATGTCATAGCTTTTATAATCTTCCAGTAATTCCCTTCCGTCAGAAAATTCATAAAAGACTATCCTGTCACTATCCCGGCTGACATATTTTATCTGCTCCTTCAGAAACTCTATATCTCCATGACTGTCATCACATATTGCGATATTCATTTCATCCCCCTGCTTTTTTTCCTTTGTACCAAAAGCCTTTATCATTATAAGGTGGATGTTCTTTCTTGTCAATGGAACCGCTTTAACTGGTATTACTGATTTCGGCTATTGGGTTTGTCGTAGTCATTCAACTTATCCAACAACATCCGATAATGTTTTTGGCCAATATGTCTTCCAGCTCTTTGCAAGCCTTCAACACATTCTCTCACTTCATCTGCTGTCAACTCATTTTCTTCATAGGCTGCTATGAGTATACCTATTGTCCCCATTACCTTAAAACCCATTTGAAAAGACACCATTCTTCCTTTTGCTTCATCCATCAGCAATACATCAGCATTTTGCTCATCTGTCAGAATGATGGCTTCGCTCTCCCCTTGGTCAAGCCCAGTTGCTCTTTTGAGTAAACTGGTATATTCTGGATTTTTCACAGTCTTAACTTTGATAAATTGCTTTCCTCTAATCTGATCTGCTTCAAATTTGAAACGTTCATCTGCTGTCAGCTCATCAAATACTGCCTGTGGTATAAGTACCTGCCCAAATAGTTTTTCAAGTAAACCCATACGATCTATTTTGAGAAGCGATATCAGTGGTGTTGTATCTGATACAACTATCATTCTGTGGCCTCCCTCTTTTTCAACTGTCTGAACGCCTCCAGTTCTAAATCCAGATCATCCATTGTCATATCCAAATATGAATACCCCAATTTGTCATAAATATCAATCAGCTCAGATTTTCTGATTCCCAAAATCTCTGCCGCACCGCCATGTGATATTGTCTGATTTAATATATATGGATACAGCAAAAGTGCATTTCTGACGAGCTCTGCTTCTGAGTTCATAACTTTCAGATATTTTGACATTCCTACCGGCACTCTTATTGTTACAGATTCAGTTGTTACCATAACATCGCATCCTCTCTATAATTTTTCCGTAAGAATCGGTACATTCACCTTACACACATCCACCCAATCCAAATAATCGGTACAGGCCTCCAGCTCCGGTATGGTCAGCTGGATGGCGCTGTTGGCGCTTCCGCATGCAGGATACACAGTCTCGAACCGCTTCAGGGAGACATCCAGGTAGATCTCCACTCCGGGATTCACCGCGAAGGGGCAGACCCCGCCCACCCCGTGTCCGATTAACTCCAGCGCCTCCTCCGGGGTGAGCATTTTCGCCTTTAATCCAAATCTGGCCTTATACTTGGCGTTATCGATCTTACTATCCCCGGCTGCCACGATCAGCATGGGATGCTCCTTTCCGTGGAAGGACAGTGTCTTGGCGATCCGCTGCTCCTCACAGTTTAAGGCCTTTGCGGCTAATGCCACCGTGGCGCTGGACAGGGCAAATTCCTGAATCCGATCCTCCATTCCTCTTGCCTTAAAGTAGGCTCTTACTTTCTCTATGGCCATAATGTTTCCTCCGGATATTCAATGATGTATTTTTCGTAGGCATTGATCACGATGGTGTCCTGATAGTGGTCCATCCGTTTAAAGCAGCTCCCATAGGTGGCATGGATGTGGCCGTGGATAAAGAACTTTGGACGGTATTTCTCCATCAGCTTAATAAACCAGGCAAAGCCCCGGTGGGGCAGATCCTCCATGTCATTTAACTGATAGGCCGGGGCGTGGGTAATGAGGATGTCAAAACCTTTATGCTTCCAGAGCTTCCACTTAAGCTTTCGGATCCGCTTTCCCATCTCCCGCTCTGAATACTGGTTCTCCACTCCCGGCTGATACCGCATGGAGCCTCCCAGGCCCAGGATCCGGATCCCATGGTACACGAAGATATCGTCGTCAATGCAGATGCAGCCTCCCATGTCCTCGCCCTCATAGTGGTCGTGATTCCCATTGATGAAAAGGAGCGGGGCATGGGACATAGTGACCAGAAAGGATAGATAGCTGGAGTGGAGATCGCCGCAGGACAGGATCAGGTCAATATCCTCCAGCATGCCCGGCTGATAAAAATCGTAGAGTATTTTTGATTCCTCATCTGCTATTACCAGAATCTTCATGGTCTGCCGCCTTTGCCTCCGTTTTCTCCTTCAAAGTAATCCCCTGAAGCTTTACCAGCTCCAGCGCCTCCCCGGTCAGCTCCTCATACTTGGGAACAGAGCCTTCGATGTTTTCCGCCAGCCAATCCATGGTGACGATCTCTTTTGGAGTCAGCTTATTATTTCCGTCGCAGCGGCAGACCCCGTCCCTTGAGTAGATGTCAAAGTCAAAGGGATGGAAGCTTCCGCTTCGGATGGATTGCTTTAAAAAGGTGATCAGCCGCTGGGTTCCTCTGGGGAGCTTCTGGGAGCAGATCACATCGATCACCTCC
Organism: uncultured Lachnospiraceae bacterium; assembly: GCA_951800145.1. Lineage (GTDB taxonomy): Bacteria > Bacillota > Clostridia > Lachnospirales > Lachnospiraceae > Caccovicinus. Next base: position 89,388 of record CATOJE010000001.1, read on the forward strand.
GCCGACATACCCCACCAATAGTTTACCGCCTGCTTGCCCTTGGTGTTCGGGCTTCCCTTTCCGCTCTGGCGGATCTGCTGGACGATCCGCTCGTAAAACTTTCCCCAATGCCAGATGGGGGTGGCCAGGATGGTGAGGGTTCCATCCTTTTCCTTGTGGAGCAGGCCGAATTCCCTGGCAGGGGAGATAGGGGTGATCATATCATCGGCGGAGATGTAGGTGATCCCCTCCTCCTGAAGATCCTCCAGCACATTAGCATCCTTTACGGATTTCCATTTTAAGTGGACCCGGACTCTTGGATTGATCATCCGGGCGCCGATGGCAAAGGCATTCACATTTGCCAGAGAGCCGTAGATGGGATAATCGGCGATATAGCCTAAGTCGTCCCTCCCGGACACAGAGGCTGCGATACAGCCCAGAAGGAACTTAGCCTCATACATCCTGCCGTAGTAGGTCCGCAGGGAGGAGTAGGAGGTGTTCACATTACAGTTTAGAATCGCCACCTCCGGATGCTCTACCGCCTCCTTCACACTGGCCTGGATCATCCTGGGGGTGGTGGTAAAGATCAGATGGCTTCCTGCCTCCAGCGCCTTCTGGATGGAGGCTGACACCGCGGCGTCTGTATCCGCCTCCAGGAAGGAGAGGGTCTCTGCCTCCTTCCCCATGGCCTGCTCCAGGTACAGCCTTCCCAGCTCATGGCCGTAGGTCCAGCTGGAGGTCTCCGGTGTCTTCTCATAGATAAAGGCGATCCGCAGGGGCTGCTCCCCGGCAGAGGGGGAAAGGAGGTTTCGAAGGCTTAGGGAGGAGGACTTTTTCGTCTGCTCCGGCTGCTCCATAAGGGCCACTACATCTCCATCCCTGGCCTTCAGCTCCAGCTCCTGGCGCACCTTCTCAAAATCCTTCTGGATCTGGTTCTCCATCCGCCCCTTCACTTCCTCGTATCCGAAGATCTCCGCATAGATGAGAAAGGCGTCGGAGCAGGTCAGGCCAAGGGAAGGGCCCCCCTTGCTGTAAAACACCTTGGAGAACCGGTCATAGACTGCTTTAAAGTAGGAGCGGTCGTCGTCACTCCAGATCTGATCCGGCTCCTTCCCCATCACCTTTAAAAGCTTTTGATAGCTTCCCTCCTGGCTGAACCACACATCGCAGTTAAAGGACACCTGATAGAAATCCAGGAATTCATAGTACAGCTTATTTTCCTTTTCCTCGCTTCGTCTTGGCAGCAGCCGGGTCACCTGGCCGTGGATGCTGAAGGCCCCCAGATACTTTAACACGCTGACCCGCTTATTCCCCTCCTGGACGTAGTATTTATTCATAAATTCGTACACCTGGATGGGATCATGGATACCCTCCTCCATCTGGGAATCAAACAGTGTGGACCACTTGACCCCAAACTCCGTCTTCTCGGACAGCAGCGGCATGAAATTGCTGGCGAAGGCATTAGTCCTGCCCTTGGTCTTGGTTCCTATGATCCGGTTCAGGGGAATATCCACTAAGCCGATATTCACCTCTGAGACAATATCGGTGTAGGAGAGAATATCGTCCAGCACCGGAAGGTAGGGATACTCTCCCTTAAGCAAGGATGCCTGATACTGCTTTCTGCCGCTTTTTAATGCCCGGCTGTAGTCATATAATGCCATAAACGTTCCCTTTCTAGTTTTTCCCGATTAATTCGATGCACAGGGTAAAGATATCCTCATCCTCCACAGGCTTTGGGGTGTAGAGCGTATATTTTGCGCCGTTTTTGCTCCAGCTTGCCAGGCGGCCGCCGCTGACTGTGGTTTTTACCAGCAGGTCCTCATCCGCCCCGCAGTCTGAGAGGGCGGAAACCTCCTCCTCAAACTCCTCGAAGATCCCGGCGAAATCCTCTGCGTGGACCGCTCCCCGGTAGGAATAGGGCGCCTCCTCCAGGGTGAAGGTGATCTCACCGATTTCTCCGCTGATTAAGTAGTACTTCCCGTCTTCCGCCCCTTCCGGCGCCTCCATGGAAAGGCCGGCTTCCTTCAGCCCCTCCGGCCCATCCAGGTCTTCATAAGGATTGGGCATCTCTTCCCCGGTCTTTGTGGCAGCGGATTCTTCTCCGGATTCCTCCCCCGCAGCGCTCCCGCCTTCTGCGGCTGTAGTCTCCCCGGCTGCCTGGGTCTCATTTCCATCCGGCTTACAGCTGGTGACTGCTATGGCTGTAAGGCCTGCGATTGCTAATATCATCCATTTTTTCATTGATCGATCCTCCCTTTCCTTCCAGATGTTCAAGGTACGTTCCCCGTACGCCTATAGGTTGATGCACATCTGACAAAAAATCATCTCATAAAAGGTTCTTAGTTCTGCTCTGTCTTCGGACAGGCGAAATTCTGACTGCTGTACAAGCTGTAATATCCTGACATGGCGAAGCTCACGGCTATGATGATGGCAAAGTAGGGAAGCCCCTCCCCGCCGAACATCTCCAGAGCGATAATCAGGGTGGCCACCGGACAGTTGGTCACCCCCACAAAGAGGGCCGCCATGCCGCAGGCGGCAAAGAGGGACGGGGAAACCCCCAGTATCTGTCCCACGGTACAGCCAAAGGCGGCTCCCACACACAGGGTGGGGACGATCTCTCCCCCCTTAAAGCCCCCTCCTAAAGCCACTGCCGTAAAGATTGCCTTTAACAGGAATGCCTCATAGGCCACATGGCCCTCCATCGCCTCCTCTATCAGCTCCATGCTGCTGCCGTTATAGACCCGTGTGCCGGAAAGGAGGGTAATGGCGATGAAGATCCCGCTGGCCGCCAGGATTCTTATGTAGGGATTGGGGAACTGCTTGTGATACAGCTTCTCCGCCCGGTGCAGCAGGGTGCAGAAGCCGATGCTCACCAGGGCGCAGAGAATGCCTAACAGCACCATGTACCCGGCTCCGGCCAGTCCGAACTCCGGCATATCAAGGATGGTAAAGCGCTCCCCCGCCACCCCCATCCAGCTGGCGATCCTGGAGCCGATAAAGGCGGCGAAGATGCTGGGAAACAGCGCCGCGTAATGCATCACGCCGATGTTTACCACCTCCAGGGAGAAGATCCCGGCAGCCGCCGGGGTCCCGAACATAGTTCCGAATACTGCGCTCATGCCGCACATCAGCGCAGTCTGTCTGTCCTTTGTATTAAACCTTAAGGCCCGGCTGATAATGGTTCCCAGGCAGCCCCCCAGCTGAAGGGCCGCCCCCTCCCGTCCGGAGGAGCCGCCCACCAGATGGGTCAGAATCGTGGAGATAAAAATCAGCGGGCCGGTGGCCAGGGTGATCTGCTTCTGGGAGGCCAGGGCCTCCAGCACCCCATTAGTCCCCCGGTTTTTTTCCTCGTGAAAGACCTGGTACAGGAACACGATCAGCACTCCTGCCGCCGGCATCAGGTACAGCATCCAGCTGTGGCTTACCCGAAAGCTTGTGACGAAGCTGACGCATTTGGCAAAGATGCAGCCCGCCAGCCCGCCCACGCAGCCTAACAGGCAGGATATGGCCGTCCATTTTAAAAAGTAACTGGTATTTTCCTTCAGGGATCTCTTCTGCTGTGAAAATTTCATAATCGTCTGCCGCCCTTTTTTCGATCTTCCTTATTCGCTGTAAATCCCTTTGGATTTCACCAGCTTGGGCCGGTAGCCTCCGTCATTCAGCGCTGCCACGATGGCATTCTTATGCTCGGATCCAAAGGCCTCCACCGTGATCCGCAGCTCCACTGCCGCGTTCCGGTTAATGCTGATAAACTGGTTGTGCTCCAGCTTAATTACATTCGCCTGCTCTCTGGCCAGAAGGGCGGAGACAGCGGCTAATTCTCCTGGCTTATCCGGCAGCAGCACAGATACGGTAAAGATCCGATCCCGCTGGATCAAGCCGTGCTGAATCACGGAGGCCATGGTGATCACGTCCATATTTCCGCCGCTGAGGATGGAGACGATCTTTTTCTTCTCCACATTCATGTGGCGCAGGGCGGCTACGGTGAGGAGGCCGGAGTTTTCCACGATCATCTTGTGGTTCTCCACCATGTCCAGGAAGGCCACGATCAGCTCGGAGTCCTCGATGGTGATAATGTCGTCCACATTCTCCTGGATGTAGGGGAATACCTTCTCCCCCGGGCGCTTCACCGCCGTGCCGTCGGCGATGGTGCTCACCTCCGGCAGGGTTACCACCTCCCCGGCCTTTAAGGAGGCCTTCATGCAGGCGGCGCCTGCCGGCTCCACCCCGATCACCTTGATCTTGGGATTTAAAAGCTTTGCCAGGGTGGCGACCCCGGCGCAGAGCCCGCCTCCGCCGATGGGCACCAGGATGTAGTCCACCGTGGGCAGCTCCTTGATGATCTCCATGGCGATGGTCCCCTGGCCGGCCGCCACCTCCAGATCGTCAAAGGGGTGGATAAAGGTGTGCCCATTCTCCTCCGCCAGGTTCATGGCATAGGCGCAGGACTCGTCAAATACATCGCCCTCCAGCAGAACCTCTGCCCCATAATTTTTCGTGCGGTTTACCTTGATTAAGGGCGTGGTGGTGGGCATCACCACCGTGGCCTCCACCCCTGCCAGCTTCGCCGCGTAGGCGACTCCCTGGGCATGGTTTCCGGCAGAGGCGGTGATCAGGCCCTTCTCCCGCTCCTCTGGGCTCAGGGTGCTGATCTTATAGTAGGCCCCCCGCACCTTATAGGCTCCGGTGTACTGCATATTTTCCGGCTTCAGATATACTTTATTCCCCGTTAATCCAGAATAGTATTCGCTGTAAATCAGCTTGGTCTCCTGGATCACCTTGCTGACCGCCTCGGTTGCCTCTTCAAATGTCTCTAACGATAACTTATCCATTTCCTTTTCCTCCTTCGCTGTCTCCTGCTTCCTGTGTCTGTATATAAGCCCCTCATTCCGTCTTTACCTGGAACAGGGCATTGATAAAGCTGTCCGCGTCAAACTTCTGCAAATCGTCTATGGTTTCTCCGATTCCTACGTATTTAACCGGGATCCCAAGCTCCGACTGGATGGCCACGGCGATGCCGCCCTTGGCTGTGCCGTCCAGCTTGGTGAGAATGATGCCGGTGATCTGCGCTACCTCCATAAACTGGCGCGCCTGGACCATGGCATTCTGGCCGGTGGTGCCGTCTAATACTACCAGGGTTTCCCGGTACACATCCGGATATTCCTTGTCAATGATCCGGTTGATCTTTTTTAATTCCTCCATCAGATTCTTCTTATTATGAAGGCGGCCTGCGGTGTCGCAGATCAGCACGTCCGCATGGCGGGCCTTGGCCGCGGCCACTGCGTCGTAGATCACCGCCGCGGGATCTGATCCCTCCTGCTGGGCGATAATCTCCACCCCCGCCCGGTTAGCCCACTCGGTCAGCTGCTCGATGGCGGCTGCCCGGAAGGTGTCCGCTGCCGCCAGCACCACCCGCTTTCCCCGACTTTTCAGCTGCCCTGCCAGCTTGCCTATGGAGGTGGTCTTTCCCACCCCGTTGACGCCGATCACCAGGACCACCGAGGTGCGGTGCTCGAACTCGTAGGCATTCTCCCCCAGGTTCATCTGGTTCTTCATGCTCTCGATCAGTACCTCCTTGCACTGGCCTGGCTCCTTGATGTGCTGCTCCTTCACCTTCTGGCGCAGATCCTCCACGATGGCCATGGTGGTCTGTATGCCGATGTCGCCCATAATCAGCGTTTCCTCTATCTCCTCATAGAAGTCATCGTCAATGGCGGAAAACCCGCTGAATATGGAGTCGATGCCGGATACGATATTGTCTCTGGTTTTCGTCAGCCCCTCCACCAGGCGGCCGAAAAAGCCTTTCCTTCCCTCGCTCATATGAGCCTCCTTTCTATCTATGTTAAATCCTTATAGCCCTTATTTTTCCAGATCCGCCTCGATAAGGTTCACCGATACCAGGGTGGATACTCCCTTTTCCTGCATGGTAATACCGTAGAGCCGGTCTGAGGACACCATGGTGCCTCTCCGGTGGGTGATCACGATAAACTGGGTATTTCTTGTTAATTTGTGTAAATATCCGGCGAACCGGTCCACATTCGAGTCATCCAGCGCTGCCTCGATCTCATCCAGAAGGCAGAAGGGGGATGGCTTTAAGTTCTGGATGGCAAAGAGCAGGGCAATGGCGGTGAGGGCCTTCTCCCCGCCGGAGAGCTGCATCATGTTCTGCAGCTTCTTTCCCGGGGGCTGGGAGATGATCTGGATTCCCGCCTCCAGGATATCCTCCCCCTCCATCAGCTCTAAGGTTCCCCGCCCTCCGCCGAAAAGCTCCTTAAATACCTTGTCAAACTCCTGGCGGATCCTGGCAAACTGCTCCTCGAACTGGCGGCGCATCCCGGTGTCCAGCTCTTCGATAATCTTAAGCAGCGCCTCCTCCGCCAGAATCAGGTCGTCATGCTGGGTTTTTAAAAATTCATACCGCTCCCGGATCTCCTTATAATCCTCGATGGCATTTACATTTACATTCCCCAGGCTCTTGATGGCGGATTTGATGGATTCGATCCGCTTCTTCATCTCCGGGACGGAGGTAAGCTCCAGATCCCGCAGCTTTTCTGCTGTGCTGTAGGTAAGCTCGTACTCGTTCCACATATAGTTTACCTGGTGCTCCAGCCTTTCGTCCAGCTTTTCCTTCTGGCTTTGGAGGCGGAACAGATCCTTATCTAACAGGCGGATCTTCTCTGTGGCCTCCTCCTGCCTGGCAAACAGTGACTTTTGCTCCTGGCTTTTCTCTTCCTTTCTCTGGTTTTCCTTCTGCGTCTTCTCTGTGATTTCCTTTATCTGGCTCTCTGCCTGGGAAATCTCCGCCTCCATCCTCTGGATCGCCTGAAGCTTCCCGGCGATGACCTCCTGGGAATCCCCCTGGCCGGAGGATAGTCCCGAAAGCTCCTCCTTAAGCTTTCGGATCTCCTCGTGGACACGGCGGATATTTTCCTTCACAAAGCTGGCCTCCTGCTGGTAGTTAGCGGTCTCCAGGCGGATCCCGGACAGCTCCCCTGCCTGGCTCTCCCTGGCCTGGCGGCTTTCCTCCAGCCGGGACTGCTTCGCCTCGATCTCCTGGTTCCGCCTGGCATTCCCCTCCTCCAGACTGCGGATGGCATCCTCCAGCAGGCTCCGGCTCTCCTTAAGCTCCTTTCCCTGCTCCTCCAGCTGTCCATGCTCCAGCACCAGGTCTCTGGAGGACTCCCGGATCTCCGCCTTCCGGCTTTCCATCTGGCTGATATTCATCTGCATGGTATTCTGTTCTAAGTATTTTTCCTGAAGGCCGGCCTTAACCTCCTCCAGCTCCTTCCGGATATGGCTTAAGGACTGCTCTGCCTGGGAAAGCTCCTGCTCCAGCCCCTCGGCGGCCTTCAGCGCCTTCTCACAGGCCTGCTCTAATTCCTCGATCTCCCGCTTTCTTCCCAGAAGGTTGCTGCTGTTTTTAAAGGCGCCGCCGGTCATGGAGCCCCCGGCACTTAGAAGCTCTCCGTCTAAGGTGACGATGCGCAGACTGTACTGGAATTTCCTTGCCAGGGCGATGGCGTGGTCGATGTGATCCGCCACCACCACCCGGCCCAGGAGGTGCCCCATCAGCTTCTCATAGACAGGGGCGGTGTGAATCAGCTGGTTTGCCAGCCCTACCACCCCCGGCTCCCCCAGGGCCTTCTCCGGCGCCCCGCCGCCCCGGCCCTGGCCTACGCTGGTTAAGGGGAGAAAGGTGGCGCGGCCATACCGGTTTTTCTTCAGATAACCGATGAGCTGCTTGGCCGTCTCCTCAGAGTCTGTGACGATATTTTGGATGCTGCCTCCCAGGGCTGTCTCGATGGCTGTCTCATACTGCTTCTCTGTGGTAATTAAGTCCGCCACCACCCCGTGGATGCCCCGGATCCGATCCTTTACATCCATCACACGGCGGATGCTGTTGCCGTAGCCCTCGTACCGCTCTGCTATGTTCCGCAGGGAGTCCAGCTTTGTGTAATTCGCCTGGTAGCTCTGGTGGGTTTCATTTAAGTTCCGGCTGATCCGGCGGACCTCTCCCTCCATCTTAAGGCCTGCCTGTTCCAGCTCCTTCTGGTGATGGGAGGAGGCTTCTATCTCCTGCTTCAGGGCGGATAGCTTTCCCCGCTCCTCATTCAGCAGATCCTCCTGCACCGCCTCGTCGCTGCGTATCTTTAATAGTTTCTGGCTGATCTCGCTGCGGCGCACATTCACCTGCTCCAGCATGGTTTCGTAGCGCTGCTGCTTTACATTTACCTCAGCCCGCTGGTTCAGCGCGTCGATCACAGCGCTTTTCGTCGCCTCCAGCTCCTGCTCCAGCTCCTGGATGGCTACGTCTGCATCCATCAGGGCGATCTCCGCGTCCTTCTGCTGCTTCAGCACTGCTTCCGCCTGGGCGGATAATGCCTGCTCCTTCTGGCTGTAATCCTCCAGCTGGCCTTCTCTCTGGCTTATCTCCTCCTGGACCGCTCCCATCCGGCTCTGAAGATGCTCTGCATTCATCCGCTCCGTATTGATCTGCTCCTTTTGTACATTGATCTGGCCCTCCAGGGTGCTTTTTTTCATATTTTCCTGGTTGATCTGATCCCGGTGGACAGACAGGCTTTCATCCAGCCCTGCAATCTCCTCTGCCAGGCGGTCATAATCGCTTTTAATGGTCTCTGCCATCCTCCGGGCCCCCTCCAGGTCCCCGGCGACGATCCCTTCCCGCTCCTCCAGGCCTTTTTTCTGCTCCTTCAGCTCCCGGCTCTCTAAGAGAAAGGCATTGGCATCGTAGGTTTTTAATTCCTCCTTATACTGGAGGTAGCGCCTGGCTGTCTCCGCCTGGCGCTCCAGGGGGCCTACCTGCTTTTCCAGCTCAGAGAGGATATCATTCACCCGCACCAGGTTCTGCTTCTCGTCCTCCAGCTTTTTCTGGGCGATCACCTTCCTGCGCTTAAACTTTACGATCCCCGCCGCCTCGTCAAAAAGCTCCCGCCGTTCCTCCGGCTTGCCGCTTAGGATCTTATCGATCTGGCCCTGGCCGATGATGGAGTAGCCCTCCTTGCCGATGCCTGTGTCGTAAAAGAGCTCATTCACATCCTTTAACCGGCAGGCGCTGCCATTGATCCGGTATTCACTCTCGCCGGACCGGTAGAGGCGCCGGGACACCGTCACCTGGTCATAGTCGATGGCCAGCTGGTGATCCCCGTTATCCAGGGTGATGGCCACATAGGCAAAGCCCTGGGCCTTGCGCATCTCTGTGCCTGCAAAGATTACATCCTGCATGCTTCCGCCCCGCAGCTGCTTCACCCGCTGCTCTCCCAGTACCCACCGAACCGCGTCGGCTACATTGCTCTTTCCGCTGCCATTGGGCCCTACGATGCCGGTGATGCCATTATGAAATTCGAATACGATCTTATTGGCAAAGGACTTAAAGCCCTGAATCTCAATACTTTTTAAATACATGCTGTGTCTGCTTCCTCTTTCTTCAGCGTTAATATTCCCCGGTACGCAGCCGTCTGCTCGGCTGCCTTCTTGGTCCGTCCCTCTCCCTGTCCGATCTCCCGATCTCCGATCATGGCCCGGACCAGGAAGGATTTGTTGTGATCCGGCCCCTCCTCCTTTAACAGGTCATAGGTCAGGGGATCGTGAAAGCGGCTCTGCACGATTTCCTGTAAGATAGTCTTGCTATCATAAAAGAGCTGCTTGTGTTCCATGTCATTTAGCACAAAGCGGTTGATAAACTCTTTTGCATTAGCAAAACCACCGTCCAGATAGATTGCGCCGATAAGCGCCTCCATCCCGTCTGATACCACCGAGTGCCGGCTCCGGCCGCCGGTGGCCTCCTCGCCCTTTCCAAGGAACAGGTATTCTCCCAGGCGGATGGACTCGGCGCAGAAGGCCAGGGTGGATTCGCACACCAAACTGGCTCTTGTCTTCGTCAGCTCTCCCTCCGGCCGGTCGCCGTATTTGTGATATAAAAAGTCGCTGGTCACCAGCTCCAGCACTGCATCCCCTAAAAACTCCAGGCGTTCATTACACCTGCTTTTATCCCACCGCTGTTCATTGGCATAGGAGCTGTGGGTCATGGCGTGCTCCAGAAGCTTAAAGTTCTGAAAGGAATAGCCGATGCTCTGTTCTAATTCGTTTAATTTCCGGTTCAATGGGTTTCCTCCTGCATCTTAAATATCTGCGTAACAGTTCAGACGGCGTGGAATTTGACGCGAATTTGGAACGTCAAGCTTGCTTGTAAGTCCAAATTCGTGTCAAATTCCACATTGGATGGACATCCGAAGCTTCTTGTCCGGCGCAGACGGGCAAGAAGATGCTCCGTCTGAACCGTTACATCATCACATCATGGAAAATGGGGCGGCCTAAGGCGGCTGCCCCGTTGCTGTCTGCATTCCTTCTAATTTACTGCGCTTTTAATGGCTTCCACTGCATCGCCTACCGTGACGATCTTTTCTGCGATCTCATTGGGGATCTCGATGTCGAATTCCTCCTCGATACCCATGATGATCTGGAATACATCCAGGGAGTCCGCCCCTAAATCGTCCACAAAGGTGGCGGCCATGGTGATCTCCTCCGGTTCAAGGTTTAATACCTCTGCAATAATTCCCTGTAGCTTTTCGAATTCCATAACATTACCCTCCTATTTTTCTTGATTTACTGCCTTTAGGCTTTCTTTGATTTTTTCGTTTATGCCCTGTTTCTGGAATGTGACGCACTGGATGATGGAGTTCTTTACCTCATTGGCCTTGGAATTCCCGTGGGTCTTTACCACTAAGCCATTCAGCCCCAGAAGGGGCGCTCCCCCATACTGGCTGGCGTCAAAGGACTTTAAGGTGGTCTTTAGGGCGGGCTTTACTAAAAGCGCTCCGATCTTGCTCCTTAAGCTGGTCATCATCCCGCTTTTCACCTTGCTGATCAAGGTGGCCCCCACTCCTTCATACAGCTTCAGGATCACATTCCCCACAAAGGCCTCGCAGACAATCACATCTGCCGCCCCCCGGGGGATGTCCCTGGCTTCTATGCTTCCGATAAAATGGATGTCGGGACACTCCTTCAGCAGAGGGAAGGTCTCTTTTACCAGGGCATTGCCCTTCTCCTCCTCCGCGCCGATGTTTACTATGGCAACTCTCGGCTTCTTCACCTTCATCACATGTTCCATGTAGATGGATCCCATCCTGGCAAACTGAGCCAGATGGGACGGCCTGGCGTCTACATTCGCCCCGCAGTCGATGAGCAGGGATACGCCGGTTTCCGTGGGGATAAGGGGCGCCAGCGGCGGCCGCTCCACTCCCTTGATTCGGCCCACAATCACCTGACCGCCCACTAAAATCGCTCCGGAGCTTCCGGCGGATACGAATGCATCGGCTTCCCCCTTCTTAACCAGGTTCATACCAACTACAATCGAAGAATCCTTCTTCTTCCGTATGGCATTCACCGGAGGCTCCTCGGTGGCGATCACCTCAGAGGCATGGACCACCTGGATCCGGGACTGATCATAGGAATGCTTGGAAAGCTCTGCCTTCACCACCTCTTCCTGTCCTATTAGCAGCACCTGGATCTCCCCTTCGGCAGACACTGCCTCTACTGCCCCGGCTACCATCTCTGTGGGCGCGTAATCACCGCCCATAGCGTCAACGGCTATCTTAACCATCTTTGATTCTCCTTTCGGCTAACCTAAATCCTAATATACTAAATATCATGTTATAAATCAATATAAATTTTTATCCCCCCGCTATACAATTATTTATGTAATGCATCGCCCGGTTCTTAGCAGGTCAGATGATATTGTCTGGCAAGCTGTTCATTTAAAACCGCCACCTCAATATTCCAGATCCTGCGAAATGGAAGTAACCGTGCTTTTAATTCTGCCAGCGGACCTGCCAGCCAGGAAATATCGTCCGCATTTTTTATTACAAGAATACATTTCAAGTGAATATTTCTCAGACTCTTCACCTTCGACAGCCCTTCTCCCACTTCAGATACATCTTCATATCGATCCAATATGGCTGCAAGATAAATCTGCAATGAGCAAATGAACTTCTCTGTTATTGATGAATAATATTCTTCGAATTTTTTCCCCTTTTCTCCCGACTCATACTGATTTGCTGGATTGGGGCAGCTTTTCTTCGCTTCTAAAAAAATAATACTGCTTTCATGGTATTTCAGAACAAACTCCACGGTCTTTATCCCATGGCCAAGATCCTTATAAAGTTTCGATGCTTCTATATGAAATAAGTCCTTCTCATTAAAGCTTCCAAAAATCATTTCCGATTCTGGTATTGCCTTCATTTCAGCACCACTCCAATCTCTTCCCTATAAAGCTGCCGGAGTGTATCCATAATCGCATTATGCTCCAACAATTCAAAATTTTTTGCAATTTCACATTGAATCTTATTCTTTTCATCCTTATACAAGGAAATGTATCGGACATTACTGTCCTTTCCTCGCTTTATTTCAATATATTTAGCTAGAAAATAGTCGTGTGTGGAAACAACGGTTTGCACGCCCTCACTCTCCAGCATAATCAGCAGCTCTGCCAGGACCGGAATATATTTTGGATTAATATTCGCTTCCGGTTCATCCCAAAACAGTACCGTACCTTTTTCCAGAGTTCCGTTTTTAATCAGCTGCCAAAGCAATGCGATCTTTCTCAAGCCTTCTGCTACCAAGTTAAACTCCATTTTTGCCTGCGTGCCTGGCTTCAGGTAAAAACGCTCATCACTTAATATTACTTTTCCGTTGCTGATCTTTTGCAGGATATCCAGATACTTCTTTCTTGCAGCAGAATCGCCCCCCTTCGAAATATCAATCCTCGCAGCCGCAATAATATCAAGATACGTATCATCAAACTCTACATTTCCCATTTTTACCGCAGCATCTAAATTCCATGCATTGGATAATATTTCCTTTGCCGGAATAAAAACACTGGTTAAATTTGACATCTGCTTTTCCCATTTTTCTTCAAAATTTATTTCTGCATCCCACTTCCTTGTTTTCGCCGAAAATGATAGACCGATCTTTGACACGTCGGACTCCACAGATATTTTCGCCACATAATTTCCAGCTTTTTGTCTATTCACAAGGCGTCCGATACTAGACTGTTCAGGACGAAACAGCATTACTGTTTTCTGTGGGAAGGATACATTATGCCTGGACGCTTGGCATGCTGCATATGCCACCTTCATGATATGCGTCTTACCAACGCCATTTTCTCCAATCAGCACATTCAAACCTTCTTCAAATGGAATTATTATATTTTCAAATACTGTAAAGTTCTCTGCCTCTATTCGTGTCAATGGCATGCTTATTCCCTCACTTCTTTCATTTATCAATTCGTTACTGTTCACGGCCCTGCCGTGCCCAGCAACAAAATGCACACAAAATGGACATTCTGTCCATTTTGGCGCCGAATTCCTCGGGTTCACTGTGACTTTCACTCACAGTCATCGGGCCCTGTGGGTCGAACGCCTCGCGGGATACTACCTGTGAACAGTAGCATCAATTCCTCAGCGCCTCATCCGAATCATAAAGGCGCCGTCTGATTTTCCTTTCCGCTCTCTTGCTGCTCCTATTATGCAACATTCACCCACTTTTATCAATATGCTTCTTAAATAAATTTTGTGTTCCGGCAGCTACGGTACGTCAAAATGCCGGCACAGCCTTTCGCTGTGCCGGCATTTTTCTGCCCTGTCGTATTCTAATAGGTAAAAAGCTGGGTCCAGTAAGGAACTCCACGGCTGTCTTCGTAGTATCCCACCCCGATGGATGTATAGCGTGAATTCAGAATATTGGCCCGGTGTCCCTGGCTGTTCATCCAGGCATTCATCACCGCCTGAGGGGACGGCTGTCCATAGGCGATATTTTCTCCGGATCCCTGGTAGGAGATACCAGCCTGCCGGATCGCCGTGCTAAAGCTGGTTCCGTCCGGACGGGTGTGGGAAAAGCTCTGCTTGATTTCCCTGGAGCGGATGTTCGCTGCAGAGGAAAGCTGGGCAGAGAGGGTAACAGGCGCCAGGCCGGCCTTTGCCCGCTCCTGGTTTACTAAGTCCGCTACCTCCTGTATGTAAGCCTGGGCACTGTCCCCTGCTGGCGGCCGATTCTCGGAGCCGCTGCCGGTCTGATTTCCATTCCCGGAGCCGCCAGTCTGGTTACCATTTCCTGAACCGCCGCCAGTCTGATTGCCATTCCCGGAGCCGCCCGGGATCTCCGGGGCAGGCTGTTCAGGCTTTGGTTCCTCCGGCTGTTCTGGCTGAACCGGCAGCTCGATCTCCGGGCAGTCCGGCTTTGGCGGCCGGATCTCCGGCTGTGAGATTTCCGGGCAGCCCGTCTCCGGCCGGCTGGTATCCGGACAGATGATCTCCGGGCAGCTCCCTGACCAGCTTACATCTGGGCAGGTCCAGCTCCCCTGCTTTCCCCAGGAAAGAAGGTCTGACAAGGAAATTTTCCCATTGCAGTTTCCTGCATTTCCCCAATTTCCTCCATTGCCACAGCTTCCTCCATTTCCCCAATTTCCTCCGTTACCACAGCTTCCACCGAGAATCATGGTCCCTACCGCCGCCTGGGAGGTGATAGAAAGCATTCCGGTCATAGCAAGGGTTACCGCCGCATATCTTGCAAATCGTTTCATAAGCATTCTCCTTCCGCATGTTACATAAATTTTACATTTCTGTTACAAAACTATCGTAACATACAGAAGCTGGTAATTCCATGGGAGATGTCTGGATAAAATGGAAATCACTCCCAAAAGTACTCTGCCAGCACCGGAACCGGCGCTGCCGCCCAGCCATGGCAGAGGCTGGTATTCCACTTCTGGTCCTTGCCCCAGGCCTCATAAGCCGTGGTAGCCCCCTCCTTCACCATGTTATACCAGGAATGCTCTGTTTTATTAGCAATTAATTCCAGGGCAAGCTCCTTTTCCCCCCTGACGGATCAGCCCGTACAGGACAAAGTAAGCAGTAAAGACGCCGCAGCACAGCCCCCTTTCCCGTATCAGCTCCACGATGTGATTCCCTTCCGGCGCCAGGCCGTAAAAAACAGGGTATACATTGGCATGAAGGGAGCTGTGGCGGCTGACAGCGGAGTCTACGAACAAGCCGGTTTCTTCACAGTAAAAGGTCTGGAGGAAGGCTGCCTTTAATTTTCGGAGGATAAGCTTATCCTGGGAAGTCTCCTCCAGCCCCAGAAGACCCTTCAGCTCCCCGATGCACTGCAGCATACCTATATACAGGGCATTGATCACATTGTGGCATCCGTCTCCCACCACTGGCTGGGACAGGTCAAAGTCATATCCGTCCCGCAGATTTTCCGGCCAGTCCACCAGGTTCCATTTGGTCTTCACATTCTCCAAAAGCCCCTGGGAATTCTTAAAGGGCTGGAAATAGGCGGCGATTTTCTCCGCCACCGGAAGCATTTCCTTTAAAAATGCCCTCACCTCCGGCTCCTTTTCCCCGGCAAGCCTGGCATAAAGCAGCAGCTGATAGGGAAAGAGCAGGGAAAAGTCCGCGATCTCCTGCATAAAGCTCCCGGGAGCCACGGCCATCATCCCGGGACAGATGGCGGTAGAGTGGGCGAAATCGGTCAAAGCCTTCTGAAACAGCTTCGTATCTCCCGTGAGATGAAACAGCGCATGGGCCGTCACCGTCAGGTCTCCCAGATACTGCCCCTTCTCCCGCTGAGGGCAGTCTAAGAAGCTCTCCTGGGCACAGTTTCGCACTGCATTCCTGCAGATTCTCCAGATAGAGGAAAGCAGCGGGTCTGAAAACCGGGGCGCGGGAAATCGCTCCTCAAAGGGGTAGTGGCGGTAAAGCACCTGGAAATCCGACAGCTGGAGTCCGACATTCTCCTCTGGCCAAAGCCTGCCATCCTCGTGCCTTCGGAACTCAGATCCATCTTCCCCTCCAGCCTCCTCTTCCCCATCCCAGAAAATCTCCGCATACCGGAAGCATTTATAGTCATAGGGCTCCAGCTCATTTTCCCCCTCTGCCAGAATCCATTTGTCCTCATACCGGCAGTTACACCGAAGCTCATAGCGCACCCGCCCGGACTCCGGCAGTGCTCCACCGATGCCAGGCAGGGCTTTGTCATCCCCCAGAGCCCTGTCGCCAGCATCCGAAACACCTTCCCCCGCCTCCAAAAGCTCCTCCCCAAACCGGAGCATTACCACATCCCCGGCCCGGCCCCAGGCCTTCATGCTCAGGGTGCCGGTAAGCTCCTCCCCAAAGTCCAGAAAATACCCCCGCTTTATCCTGCGCACCTCCACAGGAAGCCGGCGCTCCACTGCCACATTAGGCGTTTCCTGGAGGAGCAGCACGTGATCGTCCTCCTCCTTCACCGGGGCGAATGGCCACTTGGAATCATCATACCCAGGCTCCTTCCAGCCCACAGACTTTTTCCGGTTGTCAATGATTTCATCAAACTGGGTATCATACCCTAAGGTACAGCTGTAGCCATACTCCTCCGCCCTCCTGCATCGCCAGAGATTGTCCGCGATTTGCTTTCCGTCGGCCCATACCTCCGCGATCATCCCCTGCCGGTAATCTCCGCTGTTAAACGCCCGGTTCACCAGGCCCTGGTAATAGACATGGACGCAAAGCATATTTTCCCCCGGCCTTACCGCCCCTGTGATATCCACATGATTGTAATAGTAGCAAAAGGGGTAGGAATTCGCCGGCCCCTGGGTCACAAAGGCACCGTTTATGTACAGCTTATAGTAATCGTCTGCGGAAATATCCAGGAAAACCCTCCTGGTTCCCGGCTGAATCCAGATTTTCTTCCGAAATAAGGTATGGTGATTCTTTAGGTCCTCCCGGTGCTCCTCCAGATGGAATGCTGGATCCAGCTGCTTGTGGAGCATCTGCCTGGGTAAGGCCTTGGCAAATTCCGGACTGCAGATCCATCGGTTCTGCCAAATCTTTTCCTGTTTTTTCATTTCTCCTGCCCCCTCATGGTTCAGATGATACGCCGCCCATTTTCCGAAAAGCTTCCTTAATTAAATATCTGTCTTCCAGTGATGCCGCTGATGGGATCCTATAAACCTATTTTTCATATAGAAACTTCTCCGGCAGCGTCACCTTAAAATCCACTGCCAGGTCGCGGAAATTCTGAGGAGTGATGGTCTGCAGCTTCTCCGTGCCCATAGACCGCACCTTCACCAGAATCTGGGCGGATTTCTCGACGGTGTGCATCAGGCCGAAGGTCAGGTCAAAGTCCTCGCCGGAGCAGAACATGCCGTGATGAGCCCAGATAGCCACGTCATATTCCTTCATCAGCTGGCTGGTGGCCACCGCGATGTCCCGGCCTCCCGGAACCATCCATCCCACCACGCCGATTCCGGAGGGAAATACCACCGGGCACTCGGTGGCCATCTCCCAAAGCTCCCTTGTAAATACTTCATCCTTTAAGGGCAGGACAAAGGTGAGTGCGATCACATTGGCAGGATGGGCGTGGTAGATTACCCGGTGCTTTCCCCCGGACGCCGCCTTCTTCACCTCATGGTTCATCAGATGGCTGGGAAGCTCACTGGTAGGCCGCCCCCCATTTACCAGGCCCCAGCAAAGCCTGTACTGCTCTCCCCTATCGTCCAGCTGGAGGATGCAGACGCTGTCCTCCGGGTCCAGGATCACATTTCGGAAATATTTCCCGCTTCCTGTTACCATAAAATATTCGCCGGCAAGTCCCGGCACGCTGGCGCCGATTTCCCTCCACTCGCCCTCTGCTCTAAAATACGGCTTTACCTCTTCCACCTCCTCCGGCTTCATCCGGTAGGACAGGTTGCCTCCGTTTCTCTCATGCCATCCCTGCTCCCATCCGTCATTGCACATGCGGATAAAGCCCTGTACAAATTTCACATCCGTAATCTTCATCCTTCTTTTCCTTTCTTTGAGCCGTAGGAGCCTTAAAACCCCCGCAAATATACGCCTTTACGCACCTTTACCGCCGCTGGCGCGGCCCGCCAGTGAGGCGGGGACCCGCCGCTCTACCGTTCTATCTCACCACAACCTCCACTGGAACATCAAAGATCTTCGCCACCTTTAAGATGGTGTCAATATGCCTGCCCGGCGCCGCGGCCATGTGGTGGGTGGGGCCGGCCTCGCTCCACCGGCTGCAGAATTCCCTTGCCCCGCAGCGGAAACGCGTCCGCATGTTGGTATCGCCGAAGGTGAAAATCGGCCCCTCCTCATTGATCCCCTCCGCCACGACAAACTTAAAGCGTCCATCCCTATCCTGGGTGATGGCCAGATAAGTAACCGGGCCAAGGCGGGGATAGAACTGGGTCAGATAACCGCCCCCGGTCTTCCCGTGGAACACAGGAACGATTTTCATGGTAGGCTTCTTCTCAGAAATATCCGCGTCGCCGGATCCGCTGTGGCCGATGATGCAGATATCCTTCTCAAAATCAATGGAATACATCTCCGACAGCTGGCCCGCTCCGGCAATAGTCTTCAAGATGCTCATGGCCATAGCCACCTTGATATCCCCTTCCACCGCGCAGGCCACACCCTGCTTGATGAGCATGGAGAAGGCCGGAATCAGCATGCTGTCCAGAACCCCTGCCTTTCCCTGGGCAAATCCGTCGTAGTGGGAGGCGATAAACCCGATCTGTTCCTCCTTCACCCACCGCTCAAAGGCTAGTACATACTTTGCCATGTCCCAAACCTTCTCCACGCTGCCGCCGCCCTCGATGTCAAAGGTATCCAGAATGTCCCCGGCCTTTTTCCGAATCGCCGCTTCCTCTGTAATGTCGTCGGCGATGGCCCACATCCTTTCCCAGTCAAACTGCTTGGTATAGAGGAACATCCGGTGGTAGAGGTTGGTTTCATCGATGTAGAGATCCATCATCCCCGGATAGGGGCGCCCGATCTGGGCCAGGTTGGTATCCCGGAACCGGCGGCGCACCTGGGCGGCGCGGCACCAGCCTTCGAGTTCCGCCTGTACCTGGGGATCTCCCCCCTCCGCCACGCCGGTGATCACCCCGTGACGCTTGCCGGCCCGCTCCAGGTCCGCCACCATCTCCCCCACAGCGCCGCAGGCGTACAGCTGGCCCAGCCATGTGGCGGTATCCGTATTCTCATAGTCCGGGGCCTTCTTCTTCTGAAGATTCACCAGCACCACCGGAACATCCAGATCCCGGATGGCGGGAAGCATGTTATAGGAGGTGGCGTAGGTGAGAAGCTGCAGGATCACCAGATCCACATCCGCGCTGCGGAACCTGTCCCCGGCCGCCTGGGCCAGCTCCTTGGTGGTAACCATGCCTCCGTCCACCAGCTCCACTGTATCCGGAAGGGTCTTCTTAAAGGCGTCGTACTGGGCTTCAAATTCCGGCGCCAGGGAAGGAAACTGGGGCAGATAGGCTCCCAGTGCGATGGAAAAAACTCCGATTCTTGCTTTTGTATTCACTAACATAATCCGTCCTCCTGGCTTTCATATTTTCTAACCGTCGTCTAAACGGTTATCATATTTTTTTATTTCAAATGATTTTTTCACACATGCTCTCGCCTGGTTCAGCCCTTCCAATTCCTGATGGTAAATCATCTGCACCAGCAGATTCCCGATGGCCGTAGCCTCGCCGGGGCCTGCATAGACGGTGCGCCCGGTATGCCTTGCCGTAACCTGGTTTAAGTATTCCGCATTAGACCCGCCCCCTACTACATAGATGCAGTCGTACCTCTTTCCGGTCATCTGTTCGATCTGCCCGATGGTATCTCCATAGCATTTCCCAAGGCTGTTATAGATCACCGCCGCGATCTCCCACTCATTCCCCGGAACTGGCTGGCCGGTCTTTTTGCAATACTCCTTCACCGCCTCCGCCATGCTGGCCGGCGCCAGAAACATCTGGTCATTACAGTCCACAAGGGAAGGGATGCTCTGCTTTCTCGCCTGTTCACAGATATATCCGTAGGAGTACTTCTCCCCGAATTCCTTCCGCACAGACTGAATCATCCAAAGCCCCATGATATTCTTAAGATACCGGAAACGATACTCATAGCCCCCTTCATTGGTCAGGTTATAGCGCCTGCTTTCCTGAGAGCAGTCCGCCTCAGGAAGCTCTGTCCCCATGAGAGACCAGGTTCCGGAGCTGATGTAAAGCACATCCTCCTCTGTGGCCGGCACGGCTGCCACCGCGGATCCGGTGTCATGGGTGGCCGGCAGCACCACCTGGCAGTCAAAGCCAACCTCCTCCTGAATCTCTCGGGTGAAATTTCCAACCAGGGCGCCTGGCCGGCTGATTCCTCCAAAAAGCCTTCTGGGATAGCCCAGCATATCGATGAGCTCATAGTCCCAGTCCTTCGTAACCGGACTTACCAGCTGGGTGGTGGTTGCATTGGTGTACTCAGTCCGCTTCACTCCAGTTAACAGAAAATGGAAGTAATCCGGAATCATCAGCATGCTCGCCGCCTTCTCAAAAAGCTCCGGCTCCTTCTCCTTCACCGCCATCAGCTGATAGATGGTGTTAAATATCTGCTTCTGAATCCCGGTGCGTGCGTAGAGCTCCTCCGGGGAGATGGCTTCATATACCTTCTGATCCATCCCCTTTGTCCGGTCATCCCGGTATCCGTAGGTCTTTCCAAGAATCCGGTCCTGCTGATCCAGCAGCACGTAATCCACCGCCCAGGTATCGATCCCCATAAAGGATGGGATCTTCCCCACCTCCCGGCAGCGCTTCAGCCCTTCCTTAATCTCATCAAACAGCGCCTTCACATCCCAGCAAAGGCTCCCCTCTTCTTCCTTCATCCCATTAGGAAACCGGTAAATCTCCTCAAGCTTAAGCCTCCCATCCTCAAGGCAGCCTAGCATGTGGCGGCCGCTGGACGCCCCGATGTCTACCGCCAGATAGTATGTACCCATCCTCTGCCCCCTCCTGTCCTATCCCTTCTTCTCATAATCCATCTGTGCTGCTTCTTACTATATTAAGTGTCTTTATGCATGAAGCTATTATACATGGAGCCCAGGGCTTTGGTAATGTCCTGTTTTCGCGAAAATACTGTCCTTATTTTCACCTCGTATCATGAAGGGAGCTAAAGCTGAATGGCTGTATCATCCCGGTGCATGTTCCGGTACTGGCTGGGCGTCATGTTAAACCGTGCCTTAAACTGGCGGTAGAAATAGCTTTGGTTTTCATACCCGATATGAACCGCTATCTCCTCCACCGGAAGCTCTGTCTCCACCAGTAGCATAACCGCCTTTTGAAAACGCTTGCGCATCAGAAGCTCCTGAAAGGTAAAGCCAGTGGCTTTTTTAATCATCCGGCTCACCGTGGGGTACGACAGCTGAAAATCTTCTGCGATGTGGCCTAATGAGGCGGTTTTGTAGTGGGAATCGATATATTTCATAG
The DNA here is from genome assembly GCA_951800145.1 of uncultured Lachnospiraceae bacterium. GTDB lineage: Bacteria > Bacillota > Clostridia > Lachnospirales > Lachnospiraceae > Caccovicinus. The sequence continues at coordinate 110,668 of CATOJE010000001.1, forward strand.
TGGACTGAACCACGATATCTTCATAATTCTGGGAGGAGCTGTCGGACAGGGTGTCCATATGGCTGATAAGATATAAGAATACCAGCCCCATGGAGTACTGGTTAATCACATCCTCATTGTGAAGATCCGGCCTTTCATCCGGCCCTCCAGAAGCACCGGCTCTTTTCAGATGCTTTCCTTCCTCTGATACGGTATTTTCCTTCACCAGCGACGCAATCATATTTTCCATCAGGTTCGAGATAGCCCTCTCCCCCTGAAGCTGGAAGTTCAGATACTGGGGAACCGGATTATTTTGCCTTAGGATCCCTACAAGAAAGTCCGCGATACTATTTTGCTTATGCATCATCTGGAACGGGATATCAAAAAACTCCGGGAGGACGATGAAGTTGATCCCGATATCCCCGGCTCCCGCCCGCTTAATCCTGTGCTTTACATGCTGGTTCATAAGGAGCAGATCCCCCGGGCGCATCACTAGCTCCTTTCCCTCGATGTAATGGGTGATTTCCCCCATGCACACGTACATGATCTCAATATAGTTGTGCTGATGAACCGGAAATTCCACAAACCGGCTGTGGTGTCTTACGGTAATCAGCTTTCTCTTCTTTAAGAATAGCTGACTGTCCACTTCAAACTGGCGGGACCCGTCGGATAATCTGCGTCCCCTGGGATATCGATAGATGTCCATCTCCACCAGTGTCCTGCCATTCAGATATCCCTGTTCCTCTTCCGTTACCTCCTGCATTTTCTGCATAAGCCATTCATCCATATCATGTCTCCTTCTTCATTGGATTATCCGAGTGCTCTATCCTTACAGTATCTCATGATTATTTTAACGCCTGTGCGGATAAATGCAAGGATGATAAAAAGCGGATACCCTGAATGGCTGGGTATCCGCTTTTTTATCATCTTATAAGCTGTCAATTTCTATAAGCCTTGCCCTGAAATCCCCCTGAACCACCGGGGATGTCCGCACCCCGTTGGCCCAGTCTGAGAGAATTAAGCCCGCCTCCATCAGCTCATCTCCAAAGCAGGTGTAGTCCCGGTCGCAGATCCGGTACTCCAGCTCCGGACACAGACCTTCTAGCTTTAGCCGGTCATAGCCTGCATTCACCGGCTGCAAAAGGCGAAATACCGCCACCAGCGCCCGCCGACGGTCCTGAGAAACTACCATCCAGGCTGCTTCCTTCCCAGCTGTCTTCCCTTCAAAGGGGCTTCGCAGCCGGTAAAAGGTTCCGCTGTGGAGGAATTTCCGGTGCTCCTTCATAAAGCGGATCTGCTCCTTCACCTCCTCCTGCTCTTCCTCCGTTAAAAGATTTAAGTCCAGCTCATAGCCGAAGGTTCCAAAATAGGCGCAGGCCGCCCTGGAGGACAGTGGCGTCCTCCGGAAGGTCTGATGGTTTGGCACCGCGGACACATGGCTTCCTATGGAGCTGATGGGATATACATAGGAGGTGCCGTACTGTATCTTCACCCGCTCCGCCCCGTCAGTATCGTCGGAAGCCCAGCCCTGAGGCGCATAGTAGAGAATCCCCGGGTCAAACCGCCCTCCTCCGCTGGCGCAGGACTCAAAGAGAACCTTGGGGAATGCCTTGGTCAGCCGATCATAGAGCTTATAAATCCCCAGGATCTGGCGGTGGTATACGGTTCCCTGATGCTCCCGGTCGCGGCCTGCGGAAAACAGATCGGAGATGCTCCGGTTCATGTCCCACTTTACATAGGAGATGGGGCTGCTCCCAAGGATCGCCTCCATCTGATCCCCGATGTAATCTACCACCTCATCCTTAGAGAAATCCAGCACATACTGGTGCCTTCCCGCGCAGATGGGCCGGTCCGTGCTTCCCAGCACCCAGTCCGGGTGGGCCTCATACAGGCGGCTCTGCCTGCTCACCATCTCCGGCTCAAACCACAGCCCAAAGGCCATGCCCATGGCAGTAACCTTTTCTGCTATGCCCCGGATGCCCCGGGGAAGCTTCCTGGGATTAGGCTGCCAGTCCCCCAGGGACGAGGTGTCGTCATCCCGCTCTCCGAACCACCCGTCATCCAGGACAAACAGCTCGATCCCCAGCTCCGCGGCCTTCCTGGCGATGGAGCAGATTTTTTCCTCGTCAAAGTCCATGTAGGTGGCTTCCCAGTTATTGATTAATATCGGGCGCTCTCTGTCCCGCCAGTATCCTCTGGCCAGTCTGGTGCGGTACAGCTTGTGATAGACCTGGCTCATGCCGTTAAGCCCCTGGCGGGAGTATACCATCACCGCCTCCGGGGTTACAAAGCTCTCCCCTCTTTTCACTCTCCAGAGAAAGCCCTGGGGGTGGATCCCCGCCATAACCCGCAGGGTTCCCATGGTGTCCATCTCCGCCTGGGCCAGGAAGTTTCCGCTGTAAACCAGGCTGATGCCTATCACCTCCCCAGCGCGCTCCCCGGCGTCCCTCCGCTTCAGCGCCAGGAAGGGATTAAACTGATGGCTGCTGTGGCCCCGCATGCTGTGGATGCTCTGGACTCCCTGGTGGATGGGGTGGGTGTCCACATACCGCTCCCGCAGGGACGCCCCTGCCAGATCCACCATATCATAGTCGCTGTCCGGCAGATCCAGGCAGATGCTCATGGCCCGGGTCAGCTCCCAGTCCTCCTCCCCCTGATTCTGGAATCGGGCGCTCCGGATGATCACTGGAAGCGCCTCAAAGATAGTGTAGACCAGGGTCAGGCTGCTGCGGATCACCGGATCCTCCAGGTGGAGCTCCAGCGTAACCGCCTCCGTTTCTGACTCCACATAAACCGCCGGGAGCCCGGGAAGCTCTTTTTTTCCTTGATAAATTTGGTAGCCTTTATATAGGAAGCTGGTGATGCAGCTTCCATTCTCCCGCCGTATCTCATAGGCCGGATAGCGCATATCTCCCGTGCCAAAGACCGGGTACTCCTGCTTCAGATGCTCCAGGGAAAAGGTGGTGTCCCCGTCAAAGATGCAGGGTGCCATATCCCGGTGTCCCCGCTCCATAAGGTGGGAGAAATCCTCCCGGTCCCGGATGGCCGGACCGTAGTAAAGCTGGCCCATCTGACCATTGGGCATGGTTTTTATGATGTAGCTGATCAATGAATTATGCAGGTGAAATATCCCTGTGTTCTCATGTATTGTGATTGCCATAGGGGGAAGTCCTTTCTTGTGTACTGACGATTTGTACATCGTTCAGGGCAGGCGATTTGTTACAGTTCCATTCAGCCTCGGTTAAACCGAAAGGCCTTCATACAGCCATGCGATCCCTTCAAAGGGCCGCAGGCCTTTCCCATCCCCTGTCTCTTCATAATTTCTCAAAACCACTTCCGGGTTCTTCTCAGTAAGCGCCGAAAGGAAAAGCTCCTGATACTGGGGGGTAAAATTACAGGCGACCAAAAGCCGCTGACCCTTGAAGCACCGCTCATAGGCAAACACCCCTGGATGCTCCGGCAGTAGAAGGCGGTAAGTCCCTTCCTTTACTATCTGGGAATCCTTCCGGAACCGGAATAAATTTTTATAAAACCAGTAAACCGAGTCCTGGCGGCTTTGCTGCTCCTTTACATTGATTTCCTTATAATTCGGATTCAAGGGAATCCATGGAACGCCGGTGGAAAAGCCAGCGCCAGGGGTGTCATCCCACTGCATGGGGGTGCGGGCATTGTCCCTTCCTGTGTGGTGGATGTAGGTCATCATCTCCTCATGGGGGATCCCTCCCTCCTCCACCATCTCATGATATACCCGGTGGATCTCGATATCCCGGTAATCCGAAAGCTCTGTAAAGGGGCAGTTGGTCATCCCCAGCTCCTGACCCTGGTAAACATAGGGCGTCCCCTTCATCAGGTACAGGCAGATGGCCAGCATTTTCGCCGATAATTCCCGGTATCGGGGATCATCGCTTCCGAAGCGGGATACGGCCCGGGGATAGTCGTGATTCTCCCAGAATAAGCTGTTCCAGGCCTTCCCCTCCAGCTTTGTCTGCCAGCGGCTTAACACCTGCTTCAGCTCAACCAGGTCCGCCGGATTATTATTCCATTTGCCGTAGGGACCAGGACTGATTTCCACATGCTCAAAATGAAACATCATATTTAACTCATGGGACTGAAAGCCAGCGTAGTCTAAAGCCTCCTCCGGCCCTACGCCGACCCCCTCCCCCACGGTCATCCAGTCAAATTTCGACAGAACCTCCCGGTTCATTTCCTTTATAAATTCATGGATCCTGGGGCCATTGGCATAGTAGGGAAGGCCCTCCCCATACGGGTTCCCGTCCTTTAACTCCCCATCTGGGTAATCCTGGTTTTTCGACAGCATAGAGATCACATCCATGCGGAAGCCGTCGATCCCCTTCCTGCCCCACCAGGTCATCATATCGTAGATTTCCCGCCGCACCTTCGGATTCTCCCAGTTTAAATCCGGCTGCTTTTTTGAAAACATGTGGAGGTAATACATGCCCGTGGCCTCCTCCCATTCCCAGGCAGAGCCCCGGAAGCGAGAGGCCCAGTTATTGGGCGCAGCCTCATCCGTCTCCCCTGGCCTTGCAGCACCGGGCCTTATCCTTGCCCCAGCTCTGGGCTCCTTCCAGACGTAGTATTCCCGATAAGGATTATCCCGGCTTTTCCGGCTCTCACGGAACCAGGGATGCTCATCTGAGGTGTGATTCACCACCAGATCCATCACCAGCTTCATTCCCAGACCATGGATCTCCTCCAGCATCCGATCAAAATCCTCCATGGTTCCAAACTCTTCCATAATCGCCTGGTAATCGCTGATATCGTAGCCATTGTCGTCATTTGGCGACTGGTAAACCGGGGAAAGCCAGATCACATCCACCCCCAGATCCTTTAAGTACTCCAGTCTCTGCCGGATTCCATTAATATCCCCGATTCCGTCCCCATTACTGTCCTGGAAGCTTCTGGGATAAATCTGATAAACCAGGCTGTCCTTCCACCAATCCTTCCTCTGCTCCATGGTAAGTCTCCTTCTTTAATAAACATATGTTTCTATCCCTGAGCATTCTCAGGCAACATTTCCACGATTTTATTTAAAAGTATATAGACTGTAGTTGCAAAATATTTAGGGCATAAATCTGTCTTGTCCAAATGTAACGACTCCGCTCTGGAAATTGCATATTTAACCTTCTCTGTATCATAATGTGAAGGTTCTATATGCTTTTTATCCTTTAAAGGGGCGCCTAAATCCCGAAGACGATTCCGGAAATGATCCGTTTTTTCATATGCATGGATATCCGTTACAGCAAAGCCTTTATCTGCATCATTGGGAATATCATGGTGAAGTAACAGCCAGATTTCGAAGAATGGATTGCTAATAGCATATCCATAATTTTTCGCCTGACACATACGGATTGCTTCATTCCATTCATCCTGATATGTTTTTTGATCTGTACGACTGATTATTTCATTTGACCAGTTTTTATCTATGTCCGTGACAATCCAAAATTCATCTTCCGGATACTGAGAAAATTGATAAATCTCATCCTTTTCTAACTTAAATTGGTCAATTCGTTCAACCAGCTGCTTCGGCCGAACCTTACTAAGCATTCTGGTCTGTTCTGGTGCTCTTCGCTTAGGAGCCGTATGAACTGCATCTTCTGCTACAGAAATAATTTGTATCTTACTTCCGATTTCACGGAACAAGTCGGAAATTCTCTCGAAATACTCCTCCTCTGTAACGCTGCCTTCCAAAGACAAAAAAATGATCTTACTTGCTGCAGGTCTTACGGCTCGATATGGGTTTTGATAATTAAATGGAATACGGCTTGTGATAAGTGGCATTAAAAATCCCTCCGTATCATTGGAACAGCGCCAAATCTGCCGCTCAAATATGCTTTCAGTGCATCCTGTCCTTTTTGTAAATTAAAATCTGAAAGAGGGCGCAGGCAAGACTCACCCAAATTATTTTTATCAATAAACCAGATTTCTTCCTGCCTGAAATCATTTGTATTTATTAGATTTACATCATGTGCAGTAAAGATAATCTGATTATAGGTATTTTCACAGCAATGGATGAACTCACTTAACAAATATTGTGATAGTTTCGTATGAAGACTGCGGTCAATCTCATCTACAAAATAAATTGCATGATTATCCTCTCTCATTGCGAAGAGCATCGGAAGTAAGTCTAATAGACGCTGCGTTCCATCGGATTCCTCATCAATGTCAAAGTGAACCGATTTTCCATTTAACTTGTGAGCAAACTTAAGCTGGACAAGAACGGTTCTCCTTTTCTGGTTCTCAGAAAAAATGAAATACTTTCCTGCAAAATTAACAATCCCATTTTGAATATCCTCTATTTCATCCATAATATCCTTCGGCACCTGCAACCGCTCTGCAAAATCATGGAAATCAATCTCTTCACTTGCAACGTAAATGTCAAATACACCTGTATCCATTTTCTGAAGCATATCACCAATATATATTTGCAGCTCCGTATTCTCCTTCATACGAATCGGCAGCGCCTTAACCTTCGTTTTCGGAAAAATAACTTGCAGACTTTTAAACCAGCCAACAATCTTTTCTGCCTTCTTAATACCATTATCATGCAGCTTATAGAGAAATAGCTGATTTCTTTGATTTTCCTGAATGCTCTCCTTTAAAATCTCAGCCAGCATTCTTTCTTTTGAATTCTTACGGGCAAATCTTGATTCAATATCAATTTTTGTTTTCCCAAAATTATCCGTGACGCGGGTGAACAGAGGTACTGCCCCTGTTTTTGTCTGCTGCATCAGCCATTCTTCATGGACCTGATAGCAATCCAGTGCAAAACCATATTCGTAGACCTCTTCATTCAAGTAAAAAACGAATTGAAACGTGGAAATACCTTTCAGTTCCTCCAAGTCTCCTCTGAATTGATCAATTCTGATTCCTTTTCCACTTTTTTGGCCTCCAATGATAAAATCACGCGCAAAAGCGACGGATTCAATGAAAGAAGATTTTCCGGATGCATTTGGTCCAAAAAAACCGCCTCTGCGAAGTACCTTCCACGTATCATTTTTTGTAGGCAATGACTTGAAGAAACGTTTATCTGCTGCAGTTTGAATAGGGAACATGCTAAATTCAACCGGATGTCCTATTGATTTGTAATTGCTTACGACATAATGTAAAAGCATGATAAATCCCTCCTCCTATTTCATCGGGGGTAAAATAACCGTTTACCCCAACATCATTATATTTCGAAATGCTGAAACTTACAAGGATTATATGCTTTTTTTCAGGCTGTGCCCAGCAGCACGCTATGGGATGCACACAAAATGGCCACTCCTCCCTTCTGGGTGCTGGAATGGCCACCTTATAAATCCTATCAAAATCTGCTCTTATTACTCATAGGGCGCTACTCTCTCATGGGCTGGCCACTGGTTCGCAGACGGTAAGTCTTAATCTCATAGGGCTTGATGAAATCCGTAAATCCATTCTCCTCAAGCTCCACCGGCCCCGCATATTCCTCCTTCAGATTGCAGCTCTCAGCAGAGGCCACCGAAAAGCCCAGCTTCACCTTCATCTGGGTCCGTTCATTGCGGTTTTCATAGATCCGCAGAATATAGCCGTCCCCATCCTCCGCCTTCTTGATCATCTCGAAAAAGCAATTCGGCGGATCGATGGAAAGGAAGCTCCGGAAGGATGGCTTTTCTCCAGGGAAAGCTCCCCGGTCAGGAACCAGCGCCGTCCACAGGGGAACATTTAAGTCATAGGCCATCTCCACCGTTCTGGCCTCCTGCCATCTGCCCTTATGGGGGTAGATGGAGTAGGTAAAGGTATGCTCTCCTATGTCTGCGTTTTCATTGGGGTAAATGCCGGACTTAATCAAGGTCAGCCCCATCTCCCCATCCTTGATGCTGTGGCCGTACTTGCAGTCATTTAACAGGCTGAGCCCCAGTCCGTTTTCCGACAAATCCGCCCACTTGTGTGCGCAGACCTCGAACTTAGCGGTATCCCAGCTGTGATTGCTTGTGGTCTCCCGCTCCACATTGCCGAACTGGATCTCATAGGAGGCCTTGGAGGCATTAATATTAGCCGGGAAATTCACCCGCAGGAGCAGATGATGATTCTTCCAGTCCGCCCGGTTTACAAAATCGATCCGGGGAAGATCCGGATACAGCACTACATCCTGCTCCACCACAGAATCCGCGAACTCCATCCGGATGCCCACCACGGTCCGCACCGATCCCTGCTCCTTTAATACCGGAGCTGTTACCTGATCCGGCCCATAGGGCTTTTTCCGGTAAAAGATATCGATGTCCCAGTTGTCCCAGTTCATGGGGCGGTCTTCATAGGTGAGAAGCTGGTTTCCCACCCTTCCCTCCTTGAGAAGCTCACATCCGCTCTCCTTCTCTATCAGGGAGGTAAGCTCCATCCGCTCATTAAACTCTGCCCGGTACCAGGGATTTTCAAACAAACCGTTCCAGCTGCCCGCCGCATGGTTTGCCCCATGCCAGGCTCCCTCTGTCTGCACTGACATCCCCAATCCGGCTTCTGCATGCGCCTGGGCTGAGCTTTTCTCTGCCTCTCCCTCCTCCAGATGATAGAGCCTGTACCCGGCTGAGGGCACCTTCCCGGCAAAAAGGAGCAGCCTTCCGTCACTGGTATACTGCACCGGCCAGACCGATCCTTCCCCGTCTCTGGCCTGGGTAAATCCTGGCCCTGCCCCGGAAATTTCCGCCACGCCGCTGCGCTCATAGCCCTGGGTATTTACTACAACGACGGTATTTCGTGGGGCGGCCTCCTCCGGCGCGCCGGCATTCCCCGGCTTCCCGAAAGGCCTGCCTGCTTCCGATTCCTCCATCTGCCTGGAAGGCTTCTCAGATCCAGCCTCCTCCATCTGCCCCGAGGCTTTGCTGTCCCCGGCACTTCCCAAATGCTTTGAAAGCTCCTCAGCCTTGGCCTTCCCTGCAGAAAGGATCTCCTCATACTCCCGATCCGTTTGTTCATACACCGGCCCGATGGCGCTTCCCGGGATAATATCGTGGAACTGATTCAAAAGGATCACATCCCAGCCCCTTCGAATCACCTCCCCGGGATACTCGCCCCCCATCTGCTCCGCCATCACCCCTAAGGTTTCCAGCTGTTCATAGAGGAGCTCGCTCTTCCGGTTATTCCTTTTATTCCGCCCCATGGAGGTGAGGGTGCCCCGGTGGTACTCAAAGTACAGCTCCCCATCCCACACCGGCATCTCCGGCTTGTGGGCAATGGTCTCAAAGGTCCGGTCAAAAAACACCCGCTCCGGCTCCTGAATCAGCCTTGGAATCCCCGGCATGCCATATTTCAGCCGGTCCGCCTCCTCCAGCATCTCACTGGTAGGGCCGCCGCCCCCATCCCCGAAGCCGAACAGCATCAGGGTATCCTCTGTCAGATCCCGGTTCTGGAACCGTTTAAAGGTTCCCAGGGTCATATTTGGATTCACGATTCCTGTATAGGTCGTAGTATTCCTGGTATCGGTAAAGGAAACATTCAGCCCCAGGGTCTTATCAAAGTCGCAGGCTGTGGGCATGAAGACGAACACACGGCTCCCGTCAATGCCCTTCCACCAGAAGGTGTCATTGGGCAGCTGGTTATACTGGTTCCAGGCGATCTTTGTAGTCAGGAAATAGGGAATATCGCACTGCTTTAAAATCTGAGGCACTGCAGCCGAGTAGCCGAACACATCCGGCAGCCAGAGGCACCGGCTGGAAATGCCGAACTCCTCCTGGAAAAACTGCTCTCCCTTCAGGATCTGCCGCACCAGGGACTCTCCTGCCGGCAGATTACAGTCCGCCTCCAGCCACATAGCCCCGTCAACCTCCCAGCGCCCCTCCTTCACTCTCTGCCGGATCCGCTCATACATCTCCGGCTCCTGTTCCTTCACAAACTGGTAAAGGATGGGCTGGCTGGACATAAACCGATAGTCCGGATACCGGTCCATCAGCTCCAGCACCGTGGAAAAGCTTCGAAGCACCTTCTCCCTGGTCTGATCCACCGTCCAAAGCCAGGCGATATCAATATGGGTATGCCCCACCCCGCTGACCCTTGGCCCATCCTCCCGGACATGGCTGTAAAAGTCCTCCTTTAAAATCTCCTCCACCTGCTCCAGGGCCTCATAAAACCGCCTGGAATAGGGCTGGCGCAGATCTAGCCTGTCTGCAGCCTTCCCCAGCTTCACCAAAATCCGCCGGCAGTTCTCGGGATCCGGTTTATTCAGAAGCCTGGCTGTCTGCACCGGAACCAGGAAATCATAGTAGGCTTTTTCCACCGGATCATCCACGGTCACAAGATCCGTTCGGATTATCAGATCCCCGGGGACGCTTCCGCTGAAGATAAGCATTGCCACCTGGTAGACTTCCCCTGCCCGGGCATCCCGGCTGATGCAGATCTCCCGATGGTTCACATCCACCCCCTGGATAATCCTTCCATTCAAATAGAACAGCATCTGAGGATTGGTGGCATCCCACTGTCCTTCCCTGCCTGTGGTAATCTGGAATATCACATGGCAATGGTCAAACTCTTCCGGAATGGTAACATCCGTGCGGTACCAGCGGTGGCATTCCAGATCCGACCATGGCTCACGGATATCACACAGCTTCCAGCCATCTAAGGGCCCCTCCGGACTGCCCCCCTCCTTCCCATCCCACCGGAAATACTGGGTCACAGGATGCTTTTTCGGTCTTCTCAGCGCTCCAAGATCCTGGAGTAAACGTTCCATCCGTTCCAGCTCAAATAATGTGCTCATTGCAGCTGCGCCTCCTTTCGGTGAATTTGCGTAACTACTATCCCTTCACGGCTCCCGCCGTCAGCCCTTCGATCATATACTTCTGGGCAAAGGCAAACAAGCACATGGTAGGCACCAGGGACATGATGGTTCCTGCCGCCATCTCGCCCCACTTAATGTCGTATTTCAGGATCAGCCCGTTCAGTCCTACTGGAATGGTCTTATATTTATCCACATCAATAAACATAACCGCCATAAACAGCTCATTCCAGGAATTGATAAAGGCGAAAATCACAGTGGCCGCAATGCCCGGCTTGATTACAGGAACTGCTACCCGAAACAGTGCAGATAAATATCCGCAGCCATCGATCCAGGCCGCCTCCTCCAGGGACTTGGGCACATTGTCAAAGAAGCCGCACAGGGTGACCACGGAGAAGGGGATCATCATATTAGTGTAGAGAAATGCCAGGCTCCACCGGTTATTTAACATCTTTGCCTTAGCCAGAAGCTGGTACAGAGGCGCCAGCATGATAAACATGGGAATCATCTGGGTAACCAGGAAAAACAGCAGCAGGGCCCCTTTAAAACGGAAGCGGAAACGGCTGATCACATAGCTGGCCAGAATGGCGATGAAGACAGAGCAGCCCGCCGCCACGGCCGAGCAGATCAGGGAATTCAGCATATAGGTGGAAAAATTCCCCTTCCACAGCATTTCCACATAGTTTACAAAGGATACCGGATTCGGCAGATACTGTACTGGAAAGGCATAGATCTCCCCCTGAGTGCCCTTCAGCGAAGTGAGGAGCATCCACACAAAGGGGAACATAATAAGGATCAGGAAAAATCCTAAAACCACGCATTTACATACCAGCCCTATTCGTCGTTTGCTTCTCGGCGTCATATTATGCCTCCTCCTTTCCATACTTTGTAAATCCCATATAAACCATAACGAAAATTACTAAAAACAGGATACACAGCACACCCACTGCCGAGGCCATGCCGTAATCCAGGCTATACACCAGCTGCATCATGTAGGAGGTAATGATATTGGACGAGCCGGCAGGTCCGCCCTGGGTCATGGAATATATCAGATCCGGGAAATTAAAGATCCAGATCACACGGAGCAGTACTGTTAAGAGCAGCACCGAACGGATACAGGGCACGGTGATGTTCGTAAACTTCTGGAGTGGACTTGCCCCATCCACATCTGCCGCCTCATATAATTCCTCTGAAACCCCACGCAGCGCAGCCGTAATCATAATCGTAAAGAAGGGAATTCCATACCAGATATTAGCCGCAATACAGGAGTAGAGGGACGTCCCCTTCTCTGCCAGCCATCCCATGGGCTGACGGAGCAGATGCATTTTCATCAGGATATCATTGATCACCCCGGAGGTTCCATTAAACATCCAGCGCCACATAATTCCGATAATAAAGCCGGACACTGCCCAGGGAAAGAAAATCAAGGCCTGATACAGGCCGGATCCCGGGAACTTCTTCTTTAGCAGAAGGGCAATCCCAAAGCCCACAGTGAACTGGAAAAACAGGGAAATCCCCACCCATTTCACCGTATTAAACATGGTGGTGTAGAAGGAATTGCTTGCGCTGTGGGAAAACAGCTTTTTAAAATTATCGAAGCCGATCCATTTGATATTTTTTACATTCATCAGATTATAGCTCTGGAATGCCATCATGGATCCCTTTACCATGGGGTAATAGGTAAATACCATCGGAATGAGGATGGCAGGAAGAACCATAAAAAAGATAAACCATGTTCGCCTCATCCGTAACTTTGACTTTTGCTTCATACCATGCCCTCCTCATCGCGTGGATTTCTTAATGCTGCAAATCCGGCCATCAAGTGTCCTGACCGGATGCTTTTTTCTTCATCAGCGCCGCAGAACCGCCCTTTTAGGGAGCGGCCTGCGGCTTATTTCTTACTGCTTCACACTTACATCATTCTACCATTTCTGTCCTTCGTCTGCATACGCCTGGGTCCAGAACTCATCCAGCCAGGTAAGAAGCTCGTCATCGGAAATTTCATCGGTGAGATACTTCTGATACATCACATCCACCTCTGTCTTATAGGTGGCAAATGCCTCATACATCTGAGGATATGCTGCATGGCGGTATACATCTGGCTCTGCTGCCATATCCATGTACATAGCAAACCGTCCCTCGGAGAAATAGGAATCCTTGTCCGCTGCATTGGTATGGATCGGGATGGTGGAATAATTCTTTGCAAAGTAGGTATTATTCTCGGAATTGGATAAGAACAGAAGGAAATCTGCGGTCTCAGCCGGATGCTCGGTGAAGGATGTCATGCCCCAGCCAGCAAATCCGTTCGGTCCAACTGCCTGTCCGGAGGGTCCCTTGGGGAAGGGCACCAGCTCCCACTGGTCATCCTGCATATCCGCGGAACAGGTTGCGATAACCTCCGGATCCTGGATCAGCATAGCGGTGGTTCCGCCTACAAAGCCCTGCACCATCTCAGAGAAGCCCCATGCGATGGAGTCGGTGGGACAGGTATTCTTAAACAGATCCTTATAATAATGAAGGGCCTCCTTCACCTCCGGAAGGGTAAAGATAGTCGCTCCGTCGCCGTCCTTTAAGAAGTAGGCTGCATTTGGATGGGCCACCTTCTCGGTTCCAATCCAGCTCCAGTAAATGGTATCCGCATACTGATAGCCGCTGGTGCCGCCCCGGAAGGAGAAGCCAAACCGGCTGTTTGCCGGATCGGTGATGGCAAGGCCTGCATCATAGATGTCCTGCCAGGTCTCCGGCTCCTTGAGCCCTGCTTCCTCAAACCAATCCTTTCGGTAGAACAGGCCTCTCTGATAAAAGCCGTAAGGAATCATATAAGCGGTGTCCTGGAAATAGTGAATCACATCAACCGCCGACTCACTTAAGGTGTCCTTCTCATCCCAGGCATCGATATACTGTCCCAGGTCAGCGATCCAGCCATTCGTAGCATACTGGGTGATGGTGGAGTCGCGAACCTCTACGATATCCGCTCCGCTTCCATTCATCAGCATCTGGGTGATCTTGGAATCTGCATTCTCCAATGGCGGGGAAACGATGTCTATGGTTACATTAGGATGGTCTGCCTGATACTTATCCGCGATCTCCCGGATTACAGCAGTACGCTCCGGGCTGGTCAGGGACTCTACAAGGGTAATGGTAATGGCCTCGCCGGATGCCTCCTTGCCGCCTCCTGCATCGGCAGGAGCCTCCGTCTTAGCTGTATCCCCTCCGCCTGCTGCCGGTGCCTGGGTTGTTTCAGATGCCCCACCACCGCCGCCGCAGCCGGTCAGCATCGCCGCTGCCAGTACCATTGCTGCAATTCTTCTCTTCTTCATGTGTTCTCCTCCTTTTTGAGCATAGCCTCAGGACCTGCCTGCTGCCATAATTAATATGTAAGGGCTGATTCCAAATCAGAAATCAAAGCCTCTGTACCTTCTAATCCGCAGTGGATCCGGATGATATTCTTATCCCCCCGGAGCGCCCTGCAGTCCGCCTCCCCCATCCTTGCGTGGGGCAGGAAAACCAGGCTCTCAAACCCGCCCCAGGAAACTCCGATTTTAAAGACCTTAAGGCGCTCTGCAACCTTAGTGGCCATCTCCAGAGTCCCATCGATCTCAAAGCTCATCAGTCCTGTATTCCCCCTCTGCTGACGCTTCATCAGCTCATACTGGGGATGAGAGGGAAGTCCCGGATAATTTACCTTCCTCACTCTGGGGTGCTTCTCCAAAAATTCCGCCACCGCCATAGCGGTTTCCTCATGCTGTGCAATCCGCACCTCCATGGTGCGCAGACCGCGTATCATCAGCCAGGCCTCCATGGGGCCCACGATCCCGCCGAAAAGCTCCCGGTTAGCCAAAAGCTGATTCATCAGCCCTTCATCCTTCACTACCAGAATCCCGCCGATCACATCGCTGTGGCCGCCGATGTACTTGGAGGTGGTGTGCATCACAATATCCGCGCCCAAATCCAGAGGCTGCTGATAGATGGGGGTGCAGAAGGTATTATCAATATAAATCTTAGCCCCCGCCCTCTTTGCAAGCTCCGATACCCCCCGGATGTCCTGAAGGGAAAAGATCACCGAGGAAGGGCTTTCCAAAATGATCAGATGGGTGTGGTCTGTTATGCTTTCCTCAAACTCCTCCACCCGGTCTCCGTCCACATAGGTGGTGGCGATATTCATGTGCTCCTTCCCATATCCGTCCAGAAAGGTCTTCAAGGGCCCGTATGCATTACGGACACAGATCACATGGCTTCCTGTCCGGCATACGGTCAGCACCGCCGTGACAGCCGCCGCCATCCCGGAAGCAAAGGCCAGCGCCCCGATCCCGTGCTCCAGCGCCCCCATCTTATCCTCCAGAATGCGGACCGTGGGGTTCTGTACTCTTCCGTAGCAGTATTTATGCTTGTCCTTCCGGTCAAAGTCAAAATAATCATCCAAGGTCTCAAATACATTTAAGGAATTCATAAAAATCGGGGGAACAATGGAATTATAATAATGCTCATACTCTTCCCCATAATGGGCAGTAATCAGCTTACTGCTTTTTAAATATTGCTTCTGCTCTGACATATGGCCTCCCTCTTTTCTTTCTGAGAGCACATCTGGAAGCTTCAGGAGTCAAAACCCTGCTGGGATCCCGCTCTCTTAACTGTGTTGTATGATGCTTAACCTTTGAATGTTTTTAGGATTGTGGGAGCGCAAAGCGCGGAACAATCCGTAGCATTATGCTGTATGCTATATGATAGGTATACAAGGAACAAACACGCTCTGCTTGTTCCTGAAGACAACTCCCTTTTCTCTATTTTTGATCCCGAATATCCCGGTAAACCGCGTCCAGCAGCTTCTCATTAATGGCCTGGGCCTTCTTTACGTTCTTCTCACAGATCGCCTGATAAAGCTCCTCATGGAGGGGCAGGCTTTCCCGAAATGGATCCTCCATAGCTAAGGGGAATTCCCAGAACTGGTCCATCACATTGCTGATGGATAAGATCAGCTGGGACATCACCTGGTTATGGGCCAGACGGTAAATCGTATAGTGGAACTGCTTATCCTCAGCCGTCTGCTGCTGGCCCTTCCGGAACTTCTCCATCAGAACCGCCGTGATCTCCCCAAGCTCCTTAAGCTCCTGGGGCGTAGCCCGGTGAATCACCATCCGCAGGATCTCCTTCTCCAGAATCTTGCGCACCTCCAAGGTGTCCAGCAGACGCTCCTTCTCCCGCGCAAAATCCAGAAGGGTGAGCATGGCGCTGTCCTTCTCCTTGCTGATATAAACTCCCTTCCCGTTCTGCGCCTTTAAAATCCCCCGGGCCTCCAGAATCTTCATCGCCTCCCGCAGAGAAGTCCGGCTTACCCCCATCATCCGGATCAGCTGCTCCTGAGACGGCAGCCGGTCTCCTGCTGTCAGATGGTTCTCCTCTATATAATCCTGAATATACCGGATAATCTCCGTCTGAAGTGATGTCCGTTTAATTTTGTCTGCCATTCTGTATCCCTGCAACCTATTTTAGTCATGTTTTATAGTTTTAACCTTAACACAAATCCATATATTTGTCAATCTTTATTGTTTTGAATTCATATATTCCATCGTTATTATATAACTTGCACAATTTTTCAGTAAACCCGCCTGCCCCGGCGCATTCCAAAAACAGCAAAGGCGTCTTGCTGATCAAAGCAAAACGCCTTTGTTATGGTATAGATCTGGTGAATCCGGATCCCCGCCCCCTTGCCCCCTGCCGGTGCACAAATAATTCGCATAGCTTTCCTCCTGCCTCTCTGCACTGTTACAAAAAAACTGCATCATCCTCCTGGCCCCTCTTCCCTGATAATGGGCCTTGTGATAGGTAAGGTATAGGGTGCGGCAGCTAGTCAGCCACCTGGGGCGAAGCACCGATACACGGAAGCGGTCCAGCTGATCGATCCGGGCTATGATGGACACTCCCATATCCTGCTCCACCAGCCGGGCGATGGCATCCTCACTGTAAGCAAAATGGCAAATCTTAGGCTTTACGCCCCCGCTCTCCAGCAGCGTTTCAATCTGACGGTACATAGGATAATCGCTGCGGTAGGAAATATAGGGGACATCCGACAGCGCCTGGAGCTCCTCCGGTTCCCTCTCAGCCCAGGGGTGGCCGAAGGGCACGATCAACACCAGAGGCTGGGTGTACACCGGAATCTGAACCAGATCCTCCTGTGGGAGCTCTGAGCAGATGCCGAAATCAAACCGGTTCTCCCGAAGTCCGGCAGCGATCTGGCTGCTGGGCATTTCATCTGAATAGATCAGATATTCCTCCTTTGTATCCGCTAAAAACCTCCGGAACCGTTTCGGAATATAGCCTCCTGCCACGGAAGCCGTGTAGGCCACACGGATTTCACGGTTTACCCGGTTCCCCCACTCTGCCATGCATGCCCTGGCTGCCTCCGCCTTCCCCAAAAGCTCCCTGGCATAATCCCAGAACTCCTCTCCTGCCGGCGTCAGGACGATTCCCCTGCCCTTGGGCTGAAACAGCAGCACCCCAAGCTCCTCCTCCAGCTTCTTGATGGAAATACTCATGCTGGACTGGGAGATCCGCTCCTGCTCTGCCGCCCGACTGATATGCTGCAGTGTGGCGGCAGCATGAAAATACCGCAGCTGTTCAAATGTCATAGTCCTACCCTCTCCAATTCCTTGATTGCTGCTGCTCACAGCCTGGCCATTCACAGCAACCCATTGATTTTATCAATGATTCCATCGAAATTATATCCTTTACATTTCCCTTTGTCAATCGTATACTTAACTTGCCTACTTGATACATGGTTTGCCCGGCAAAGGATGAAGTACCGTCCCTTGGCGGGCGAATCACAGTACAGCCATACCTGTCTGTGCTGTAAACCATGGCTGCGGTTCCCGGCCCTGGCGTTCACAGCAACAGAGTGGTAACCGTTCAGACAGGCAGGAAGCTGCCCCGTCGGAACGGTTACACAGAATGCACAAAAAAGGAGGAAATGATGAAGAGAAAGCTTGATTTAACGAATATGAAGGTAGTCTTTCTTCTGGCAGCCCTCTGCTGCCTCCTTTGGGGCAGTGCCGCTCCTGCCATTAAGATCGGATACCAGCTGTTCCAGATCAGCAGTTCAGACACCCCGTCTATTTTAATGTTCGCCGGGGCCCGGTTTCTGCTGGCTGGCTTCTTAGTCATCCTGTACCACAGCCTAACCCAGAAGCGCTGGGTTCCTGTGCCCAAGGGCTCCGGCGCTGCCATTCTCAGCATCGCCCTGACACAGACCATCTTCCAATACATATTTTACTATGTGGGCCTGTCCCACACCACCGGGGTCCACGGCGCCATTATCACAGGAACCAATGTATTTTTCTCCATGCTGTGCGCCAGCCTGGTATTCCGCTATGAGAATCTGACCCTGAGGAAAATCGCCGGATGCATCCTGGGCTTTCTGGGAATCGCCCTGGTAAATCTATCGGGAGCTGGCCAGGAGGGACTGTTCCATTTCACATTTCTGGGGGAAGGCTTCATCGTCCTGACCCAGATCTTTTACGCCCTCTCCGGCTCCCTGGTAAAGCTTCACTCCAGGAAGTTTGACGTGGTAACCCTGTCCGGCTACCAGTTCATGCTGGGCGGCCTGGCGCTGCTCCTTGTAGGCGCAGCCTTCGGCGGCACACTCACAGGCGCCGTGGGAATCTCCGCCTTTGCCCTTCTGCTGTATATGGGCTTTCTCTCCGCTGTGGCCTACACTCTGTGGGGCGTCCTTTTAAAGTATAATCCCGTAAGCCGCGTAACGGTTCTGGGATTCATGAATCCCATGTTCGGGGTAATTCTCTCCGCCATCTTCCTGGGAGAGGTGAAGCAGGCCCTCACCTGGAACACCCTGGCAGCCCTGCTGCTGGTCTGTCTGGGTATCTATGTGGTCAATGGCGGAAAAGCGGAGAAAACGATTACAAAGGAGTAATCTATGGACAACACACAAAATTTCAGTCAGCTTGCTGCTGATTACACCGCAGGAAGGCCTGCCTATGCAGACGGATTGATCCATCTGCTGTACACCCGGTATGGGCTGAGCGCTCAGTCTGTAATAGCAGATATCGGCGCCGGGACCGGAAAGCTGTCAAAGCAGCTATTGGACCGGGGCAGCAGGGTATACGCCATCGAGCCAAACGATGACATGCGGAATACAGCCATCAAAGAACTAAAAAGCTACCCTGGCTTCCACCCGGTAAAGGGAAGCGCCGAGGATACAGGGCTTGGGGAGGGAACCATTGATTTTATCACCGTGGCCCAGGCCTTTCACTGATTTGCCACACTCCCCTTTCAAAAGGAATGCCAGAGAATTCTGCGCAAACAGGGCCTCGTTTTTCTGATCTGGAATATGCGGGACATGAACCATGAGATCAATCAGAAATGCTTTGAACTGTTTTCCAGCTATTGTCCGAAATTCAAAGGCTTTGGCGGCGGAATCAAGAGGGATGATCCCCGCATAAAAGAATTTTTCAACCGCCGCTATGAATATGTTGAATTTGATCATCCGATATCTTACGATCGGGAAACCTTTATCCACCGCAGCTTATCCGGATCCTATTCCCTGCGGAATGGGGATCCGGATTTCCACAGCTATCTGGACGCACTGCAGCAATTATATACACAATATGCAGCGGACAATGCATTGATTATGGGAAATAAAACCGTCGCATATATCGGCTCTGTCCGCTGACATCGGTTTCTTTTATTTTTCCTGAAGCCGGAATTTCGCTACCAGCTCCCGGAGCATGGCCGCCTGGCCCGCCAGCTCCTCGCTGGCAGCGGCGCTGGCTTCCGCCGTGGCCACATTGGTCTGGACAACGGTGGAGATCTGCTCGATTCCCCGGGCGATCTCCGCCGTATTAGCATCCTGCTGCCTGGTATAGTCTGCAATGCCGTCAATGAGCTTATTCATCTCATCTGCATGGGCAACTACCTTCAGGATGGAATCTGCCGTATCCTGGGCTGCCCGTACTCCCTCATCCATAGACTCCACGGTCTGGCTCAGCAGGGCGGTAGTCTCCTTTGCAGCGGAAGAGGATTTACCAGCCAGGGCGCGGACCTCATCTGCAACCACAGCAAAGCCCTTGCCGGCAGCCCCTGCCCTGGCAGCCTCCACAGCAGCATTTAACGCCAGGATATTAGTCTGGAAGGCGATATCCTCTATGGTCTTGACAATCTTATGGATCTCCGTGGATTTGTCGCTGATCCGCTGAATCACTTCTGTCATATTCTGCATTTTATCCTTGCTGGACATAAGCCCGCTTCGCACATCCTGGGAAATACGGCTGGCCTCCTGGGCTCCCTGGGAGATATTGTGAACGCTTTCCGATACAGCGTCCATGTGTCCGGCCAGGGTTTCCACCTCCGCCGCCTGCTCGGTCGAGCCCTGGGACAGGGTGGTGGCACCATCGGATACCTGTCCGGCGCCGGCAGCTACATCTCTGGACGCCGCCCGCAGCTGTCCCATAGTGCCGTTCAGCTCACGGGATATCTCATCCAGGGCAATTTTGATCTTTTCAAATTCACCTGTGTATTCATTTTCCAAGGTAAACGCCAGATTCCCTGCTGCGATCTCCCGCAGCGTATCCGAAATCTCCTTGATATAAGCTACATATTCCCGGAGCTGGAGGGTAACCTGATTGAAATTACTGGCCAGAACCCCCAGCTCATCCCCGGACTGATAGTGGATCGCCTGATCCAGCTCTCCCCTTGCAATCCGGGTAGCCACCTGGCTTAATTCCTTCACCGGACGGCCGATGACGCGGCGGACCTGAAGCACCACCAGGACAATCAAAACCGCCACAGCCAGGACGGCCACCACCAGCATGCTGGCGGTCAGCTGATGCAGCTCCTGGAGAACCTCGCCCCGGGACACATAGGCCACTGCAATCCAGTCGCTGCCCGGAACCTGCTCCACCTGAATGTATGTATTGTCATAGAGGGACAGCCCCGTCCGTCCTTCCCGCAGCTGCTGGCCGGCATAGACGTACATTCCCTCGGTTAATTCGTCCAGCTTCTTCCCTGTGATCGACTTATCACCATGGCCGATAATGGTATTAGTCCGGGTATCCACCAGGAAAATACCGCCGGTATCCTCAAGCCGGACCTCGCTGACGATCTTCGAGATGGAGTCCAGATACACGTCCGCCGCAGCAACCCCACGCACTGTACCATCCTTAGCCTTCAGCACACCGGAGGCTCCCACCACATAGGACTGGCTGTCCTCGTCAAAATACACATCCCCTAAAATAAAGGAATCCGACTCTAAGCCATCCTGATACCAGCTCTTTGCCGTGGCGTCGAAATCCGGCCCGGGCACAAAGGAGGCGTGATACAAGGATCCATCCGTCAGGGCCACATACAGCCCGGCCGGATAGGCGTCATTCTGCCCCGCTGTGTGCCGGATATAGTCCGTCATATCCGATACATCCATGTCCTCATACTCAATGGTATCCCGCTGTGTTTCCAGCATAGCCAGGGTACGGTTCATCCAGGCCTTGGTCTCCTGGAGGGTGCGCTCTGTGGTAGTCTGCAGCAAGGCCTCACTCTTGTCCAGTAGTGCATGAGACATCTGAAAATAAACCACTGCAAATAAAATCGCAACTGCAATCACAACACTCACCACTATGGCCGACGCCAGCTTTCCGGTAATCCCCCATCCCCGCCGGACCGCGCTGGTCCGGGATATGTCTTCTTTCCTCTGTTCCATACTTGTACTCCCTTATCTGTAGTTTCTTTTAAATCGATAACTATTGCAATTATATCAGCTATGCGGGAGAAAAACAAGGATGCGGAGCACAATTTTGAACACTTGTTGAAAAAAGCGGACTTACGCAAAAGGGGCGTGTTTGATCCGGTTATCTGCCGCGCGATTACTAAAATCCATGTCCGCCCCCTCCACCGCTTCTTCCGCCGCCCCCTCCTCTTCCGCCTCCGCCCCCTCCGCCTCCGAATCCGCCTCCCTGGGAAGCCGGGTCATATTCCTTGGTCTTGTGGGTGTAGGATACCTTCAGATTTGAATAGCTGAATTTCCTGTGAATATTGGACAGCAGATCCTTTTCTCCCGGCTTATGTAACCGGGTAAAGCCCACAGCCAGTCCAAAGTTTGCCAGCAGAGCCAGAATCATGGCCAGCAGTGCATTGCTGATATATTTCATGGGCTGGGCGATCCGCTGCCCCTCAAGCAGCCCACGGATCTGCGAAAACGCCTTCCGGGCACAGATGTAATAGTCCCCGTCTGTGGCATAGCGGTATATATTATCCGTCACCGTATCTGCATAGGCAGAGGTGACCACCTGATAGACCGCCCCATCGCTGTGGATCCAGATATTCCGGTTATCCATATCGATCACAAATATGGTGCCGCTGTCTGTGCCGAACCGGCTCTGATAATAGCCTCTGGCAAAGCCGTCAGTGGAGTCAGAGTTTTTTCTCACCGACACAAAGGCCACATTTCCATAAGCAGTGATCGCCTCCATCACCTTAAGAAGCTCCCGGCGTTCCTCCGGAGCGAGAAGCCCGGCCTCATCCTCCACCAGAGCCTGATAATGGGTATCCGGATTCTGGTATATCTCCTCCGGCTCTTTTCCATAGCAGATATGAAGGCCAGCGAGGAATACGCCTGCCCAGAGAAGAAGATTCCACCAGAGAAGCCGGAGTCCGTATTTCTCCAGCCATTTATTCACCCTCATCACCTCCTCGTCTTCCCAGCTGGGAAAGCTTTCGCGTGGTCAGCTGATTATGCTGCCGGATGATATCCAGAATCGCCCACAGCACAGTCCCCATACATCCAAGGGCTCCCATATAATAAATCCAATCAGAGACCGGCCGTACCACTGCAATCACCACAGACGCCACAATGCCTGCCATAGGCTTAACCAGCGTGGGGAGCTTCTCCTGAAAATGTCCCCCCAAAAAGGGGCCATTACTCTCCGGCCGTTCTACACGATCGTCAAACATCCAAAAGCCGCAGTTCAGGCAAAAGCCAACCAGCAGGAAAATAAACACACTCAAAGCAATCTCGGTTCTCCCGTCCATTCCATTCCAAAATCTGCGTAAAAGAGCCGGAACCAGATGAACCCCATAAAAAGCGCATACAATCAGGATAATTTTTACCGGACTGTTCTCCAGGGCTTTTTTCCCGCTTCTCTTTCCCCAGGCGCGCCGCACGCTCTCCCAGGAAGGCTTTTCCTGTCCGGTTCCCCCGCCAGATGCCAGCCGCACCGAGGTAAGTCCCTTATCCTCCTCCCCGGACTCCCGGGCCAGGATGCGGGTCAGCTGCCCATTCGAAATCCAGATACACAAAAGAGACAGCAGGATGGTAATTCCTAGAAGCTTTCCGGGAGTAAGAGTTAAAAACCGGTTTAACAAAAGGAAAAATGGCACAGCAAGCAAAAGTGAGCCGGCCAGATACCGCTTTCCATCCACCGGAAGGTCAGCTGCCGCCCTTCCCGTCTGCCCATTCACCACCCCATAGCAAACCCGGTCGCCGTTTCGGTATGCAAGGAACCAGACCGGCAGCATGGCCAGCTCTGTCTTCCTTTTCGACGGGCGCAGCGCATCCTGGAGTTCCCAGAAGCTCTCCCCCTGATGGGCATGATATTTTTTACATAGGGGATTTTCTGCCAGCTGGCCTCCGGCGTCCTGAAGGACCACCTCCTCTGCCTCGGACCGATAGACATAATCCTCCACATCGCTGGTATCCCCATAAAAGCCGCTGAGAAAAGCAGGGGTGAATTCCTTTCCCTCCCTTAAGTCAAAGGGCGCGATGGCGTTGCTTAACCGGTCTGAAAATGTGGAGGAGGCGTCATAAGCCAGCCCCCGGTAATTCTCCTCCACCTGGCAGCTCAGCTGGTAGTGCTCTGTATACAGGTAATCTCCCTGCCGGTATGTAATTTCTCCTGGAAAGGAGACTCTTCCCTCCTTCTCAAAGGAATACACCCAGTAAGGCATGTATATCCCGCGGAATTTCTCGATAAGGGCCTCATCCCTCAGCCCCCTGGGCGCGAACACGGCCCGGCGCACCATCCTTTTGTACGCGGCCCGGCAGTCCTCCTTCGTCTTCTGGAAGGGGATGATGACTCCTGGGCGGCGCTCCCTGCTGATGCGGCTGTCCAGGATAACAGACGCCCCGCAGAAGCTGCAGAAGGTGGCTGCCGTGGTATCCTCGCTGATTAGCTCTCCTCCGCACTGGGGACAGGTAAAGACGGTCACCTCATATTCTTCCTGGCCGGAGCCTGACCGCTCCTTGGATTCCTGGGCGTCTCTTTCCTTATGGAAATCGTAAGGATCCACCAGAGTATTGCAATATTCACAAGCCAGCTTCTGCCGGGCGATGTCAAACTTCAGATTCCCAGCGCAATTCGGACATTCATACATGATTTTCTTTCCTTTTCTTCACCAGAGACGCCCTTCCATTCCCTGCCGCGGACTGCTTATTCCCAGCCTTCCCCCGAAATCCCACATATATTGCGTCCTTCGGGCAGGCCTGCACACAGTCCCCGCACCGGATACACTCCATGGAGTCCGGCTTCTTCACCGGATCCACCTCCATCCGGCAGGCCTTATGGCAGGCTCCGCAGGATACGCACCTGCGGGGATCCACCTCCAGATGGCACATGCTGAACCGATTCATAAAGCCGTAGATGGCCCCCAGGGGACAGAGCACCCGGCAGAAAAACCGGTAAATAAAAATGCTGCCAAGGATAACCCCAATCAGGATCCCGGCCTTCAGGCCAAACAGCGGGCCTATGGTCTGGCGCAGCTCAGGATGGGTTCCAAGGAGAAGCAGCCCTCCCTCCAGCGTCCCTGCCGGACAGATGTACTGGCAGAATGCCGGCTTCCCCATGCCCATATAATTGGTGGCAAGGATGGGGAGAAGAAGGACAAACACCACAAGAACCACATATTTGATCCAGAGAAAGCATTTCTTAAGCCCTGCCTTTGGAGATGGGATCTTATGGAGCAGCTCCTGGAACAGGCCGAAGGGACACAGCCAGCCGCACACCGCCCGTCCCAAAATCACCCCGAAGGCCAGCAGCATTCCCGCCGCGTAAAAGCTGAATTTAAAATCCATGGAGCCGCTGACCGCCTGCATGGCCCCCACCGGGCAGGCAAAACGGGCGGCCGGGCAGGAGTAGCAGTTCAGACCTGGATTACAAAACTGCTTCCACTTCCCCCCATACAGTCTTCCCGTGGGGAGATTGGACACATGGGGATTCGCGCATCCAAAGGCGATAAACTGAAGCAGCTTCCTCTTAACCCAATGCTTTACCTTCATCCTCCATCACCCCAATCCAATGCATTCCAGGCAGATGTGGACCGCCTTGTTCCATACAATTTCCATCTCTCCCCTGACCGTTCCATACAGGATAAATCCACAGGCTATCAGCGCCATCATCATCCGCATACGTCTTTTCTCCCTGGCGTTCACTTGAGATAATCCTCCACAAAGCTTCGGTAGCCTTCCACATAAGCCCCTACAATCGGTTCCCCCACAAGCTTTCCATCCTTATCCACAAAGATGGTGGTAGGCACGCCCACCACCCACTGCATCAGAGGTGCAAAGTCCTCATTTGCAATCAGCTGGGGAAAACCGACGCCTGCCTTTTCCACGATGGCAGCCGCCAGCTCACGGCCCTTTACATCCTCATCTCCTTGGATATCACAGATGAGTCCCACCAGCTGTACATTATCCGGCAGCTCTTCGTCCCAGGCCGCCAGCTCCGGCATCTCCCCGATGCAGGGCGAACAGAAGGTGCCCCAGATATTTACCACTGTCAAGTCCTTTTCTCCGAAAAGGTCCTGTGTCACCGGATTTCCATCTAAATCCTCTGTGGTAAACTCCGGCATCTGCTGAGGGAATCCGCTGGCCTCCTCAGCTGCGGGCTGAGAGGCAGCCTCTGTCTTTTCCGGAACCTGCTGGATCTTTGCTGGAGTATCCCCCTTCTCATCTTCTCCGGAATCAGCAGCAGCCTCTGTCTGTCCCGTCTGCGCACTCCCGCTTTCCTCCGGATTTCCTCCGCCTCCTTTGCCGCAGGCAGATGTAAGGAACATGGTGATAAAAAGAGCCCCTGCAAAGAGAAGCTTTTTTGCTTTTCGCTTCATAAATAATCGTTCTCCTTTATTTTAACAAATTCCAGGCCATATGCATATTCGCGCCAGTATCGATCCGGCTATTTTTCGGCCCTGCTATTATTTTAGCACCCATATAATATTTTCTCAAGCGAAAAAACCATAAGACACTATTACTATAACTGTCTTATGGTTCAACTCATAAACCTTTACTTATTTATTATGCTTAAATCAATCTCCAAATCTGGATAAATTCCTACAGGAATTGTATCAGAAAATGTATAATCATTTCCAGTATCATTTTGAAAATCATATACGGTTATACAGTTTTTCTCATGATCTACAATCCAATATTCCTTAACGCCTGCTGTCCTATATTTAAATAACTTAGTATAGTAATCCACCCTTTTACTGCTTGGAGATACCACTTCAATGATCCAATCAGGTGCTCCAAAACAGCCCTTTTCTGTAATCTTATTTTTATCACAGATCACACTAATATCAGGTTCCACATAATTATCGCTATTATTCTCATTTAAAAATACCGCAAAAGGAGCAGCAAAAATCTCACACCCCCTTTGCTTATTATCTATATAATTTGCTATTGTCTGGTATAATCTTCCACAAAGCCGTTGATGTTTTGTATTTGGAGGAGCCATATAATAAATCTGTCCGTCTATCAATTCTGCCCTCTCTCCATCTGGTAAGGCATAAATATCATCTATTGTATACACTTTTTCTTGTGTTACTGCTTGTGCCATATTTTATCTCCTCTCCCCTATGCTATGCTATGCTATATTATATCACACTTTACTCACTTTTAAAAGGAATTTCTAAGCTACGCACAAAAGAGCATAACTGCTTCCCGAGTTTGCCACTTGAATAAAAAAGCTTGAATATTTACAGAATTTTAGAATAAACTATAAAGAAATACCCCAGAATCGTTTAGAGCCAAGATAACTGCCCCAGGAGGATGAAATTATGTGTACCAGTATTGCTATGAAAACTCGGGATTTCTATTTCGGACGCACCATGGATCTGAATTTTGAATTAGAGCAGCGGATCGTCCTGACCCCCAGGAATTATCCTCTCCACTTTCGGAGAGCCGGCACAGCGAACCGCCATTATGCTGTCCTGGGAATGGCCACAGTCATAGACGGATATCCTCTTTATGCCGACGGGGTAAATGAAAAGGGCCTCTGCGTCGCTGCCTTAAATTTTCCGGACAATGCGTATTATCCCCCGGAGGAACGGCCTGGAAATACCCATGTTTCCCCCTTTGAATTCTGCCTCTGGCTGCTCTCCAAATGCGCCTCCGTCTCCGAGGCAAGGGAGTATTTAAAAACCACCCGCCTTATCGCCATCCCCTTCAGCAGCGCTGTGCCCCTGGCTCCCCTTCACTGGCACATCGGGGACAAGAGTGAATCCATCGTCCTGGAAAGCACCAGGGACGGGCTGAAGCTGTACGATAATCCGGTGGGGGTTCTGACGAATAACCCATCCTTTGAATTCCAGATGACAAATCTAAGCCAGTACCTGAACCTGACCACCCATTGCCCGGATAACTGCTTTACCAAAGCTGCCAGCGTCCGGCCATTCGGACAGGGGCTGGGAAGCTTCGGCCTTCCCGGGGACTTCTCCCCTGCCTCACGGTTCGTGAAGGCCGCCTACCTAACCTTAAACTCCGTCTGTGAAGGCAGTGAGGAAAGCAGCGTAGCCCAGCTCTTTCACCTTCTGGACTCAGTGGCCATGGTCAGAGGGAGCGTGATCTCCGGAGAGGATCAGTGTGATGTCACCACCTACATCTGCTGCATTAATGCTGAAAAGCAGTTTTATTACTACAAAACCTATTTTAACAGCCAGCTGACTGCAGTGGATATGAGGCGGGAAAATCTGGATCAGACGGACTTAACCATCTTTCCCTTTGTAACCAGCCAGCAGACTGCCTGGATCAACGCCTAAAAAAGTACGCGTCCCGGCCGGGCATCCTGTACAGAATACCCGGCCGGGGCGCGTTTCGTCTGTTATTTTCGTTTGTTATATTTCCAGCTCGTCCTGAGCCTTCCTTATCCTTCGATGGCGATATACCGCTTCTCATCCACTGCCGGCTTCTCTTCCTTTTTAGGGATCTGAAGCTTTAAGGTGCCGTCCTCGAACCTGGCCCGGATATCCTCCTGGGTTACCTGGTCCCCCACATAGAAGCTCCGGCTGCAGGAGCCGCTGTACCGCTCCCTCCGGATATATCTTCCCTGATCGTCCTTCTCATCCTTGCTGGAATTCGAAGTTGCGCTGATGGTGAGGTAGCCATTCTGCAGCTCCGCCTTCACATCCTCCTTCTTCACCCCGGGAAGGTTCATGGTAATCTCGTAGCTCTGCCCCTGGTCCCGAATATCCGTCTTCATCAGATCGGACTGGCTATGACTGCGGTGATATCCGTAATGAGAGCCGCCAAATGGAAAATCAAAGAAATCATCAATCAGGTTTTCTCCAAAAATACTAGGCATTAACATAAATCATCTCTCCTTTACTTTACTGTCATTTCTTTTCGAAATGTTTGATTTGTTTTATTTGTTATATGTGTACTATAACACTATTATTTTTCTTTGTCAACCCTTTACTTACATTTTTTTGTGAAGTTTTTGTGAACCATGGCTGTCGTCTGGGACTTTTACAGTAAAAAACAGGCCTTGATTTAGGCCTGTTCTCTATCCTATATTATGCTTCCTTTGCCTTAAAGTAATCATCAATCCGCTTCTTAATGTCGGTAGGCTTTAAGTACTTTAGCAGATATCCGTCCGCCTTCAGGGATATTACCTTTTTCACGCTTTCCGGATCATCCCTGGTGGTCAGGAAAATAACCGGGATATCTGCAAATTCCTTCTCTGAGCGGAGCATCTCCAGCACATGGCTTCCGTCGCAAACCGGCATCTCGTAATCCAAAAGAATCAAGTCCGGACGATCCAGGGTGATGGCCCGGATTGCGGCCACCCCGGAATGTACCTCCGATACATCGTAATTCTCCATAAGCAGCCGCTTCATCCCCTGGCGTATGGTGATGGAATCATCCACAATGAGGATTTTCTGCTTTGTGTTCCTTTCCTTCTCCAAAAGATATTTTCCGATCTCATCCATGGCATTGCTGGCGTCAAGAGGCGTCCCGATGCCGCCTTCAAGCAGGTGGGGCGCCATAACACAATAGGCAAAATATCCCTTATCCGTGCTGAATAAAAGGCTGACCTGGGGCTGCTTCTTCTCTAAGATCTCATAGAACTGATCATAGGTAAGGAAATTTTCCTCTGTCATATCGTAGGACTGGATCGACGGATAATGGTTCATAACACGTCTCACGAACTGGCACGCCGTATACCGGACCGCATTCAAAAGCATAATGTCCAGCTTGTCCGATTTAATTCCCATAATCTTTCCGACGGTATTGAGTAAAATACTATCCTCAAACACTAAGAAAATTTCCCATTTCTTATCATCCTGCTCCCTGCTGTAAACCAAACGGTAATATACGCCCTTACCAAATTTCTCCCCGCCGTAAGCATTGCTGATCACCTCTGCCTTCAGCTGGAACATATTTTTTAAAAGCTTAAGGATCACCTCTTCCATAGCGGCAAGCTGTTCCTCCGGCAAAAGATCCGCCCACTTGCTCATCTTCCCGCCGGCGATGGCCTGATCCTCTGTCAAGGTATGCCCGATAAGCCATCCGGCGCAGACTGCCAGAAAATGCTCCACTGCAGCAGGTGAAAAGTCCTCCTGGATCAGCTCCTTTTCCAGTGCAGGAAGGGTTTTATCCCGAAAGTCATTATGTAAGCGCCGGTGCATCGCAAGATCTTCATAGCCGATCAGCTCCATATACTTCTCTTCATCCTGGAAATGCTGCAGTGCATGGGACTTAAAATACTTAATCCCTTCCTGGCATGCCCGCCTGCTTCTCCCCTCCTCTCCCTCTAAGGTAAAAAGCTTGCTGATAATCTGGAAAAGCCTTTGGTGTTCATCATCGATGATCTTGATCCCTATATTAAACTCATCCTCCCATACTAGTTGGTTTTCCATGCATAAAATCCTCCTTTTCTGCTGTTATATCTTAACCTTTGCATCCTCTCTGTCGAATCACTGATCGCTATTATACAATAGGTACAGAAAAAAATCAAATATTAAAAAAGGATCGACAACAAATACTATAAATCCACTTATTTATAAAAAATCACAAAATATTACATAAAATATATACAATAATAGGATACCAGGGTCAAAAAAACTTTTGACCCCAACATCATACTATCGAACTAAATCTCCTCTGCACAGGGCTCACCGGCCGCCATCCGGCAGATATTCCCCACGCCGCAGCGCACCATGCTCTCCACGGAATTCGCTGTAAAGAACGCCATGTGAGGCGTCATAACCACGTTCCGGAATTGCCGCAGATAAAAAAGGTTCCGGTTGCTGATGATGTCGATCCGGTGATCTCCGTGGATAATCCCCTCTTCCCCCTCCACCGTGTCTAATCCAAGGGCGCCGATCTTCCCGCTCTCGATCCCAAGGATCAGAGCCTCCGTGTCCGCCAGCTCCCCTCTGGCACAGTTGATCAGCACCACACCATCCTTCATCCTTCCGATGGTTTCCTGATTTATCATATGGGATGTATTAGGGAACAAGGGCAGGTGGAGGGTGATCAGATCCGCCTCCTGATAAATCTGCTCCAGTTCCATATATTCCACATCTGCCCTCAGCTCCTCTCTTGGGTAAGGGTCATAGGCCAGAATCCGGCATCCAAAGCCCTTCAGATACCGGACTACCTGGGCGCCGATCTGGCCAGTGCCCAGAACCGCTACTGTTAAGGATCCCAGATCCCGCCCCTGAAGCCCCTTTAAATCAAAATCATTTACCTGGCCCCGCCAGAGATACTGCTTATAGTTCCGCAGACACATCAGCATCAGCATAATGGTAAACTCGGCCACGCTGTTGGGAGGGTATGTGGCAAATGCCACGCGGAGCCCCAGATCTCTGGCCGCTTTTGTATCAATATGATTAAATCCCCTGGTCCGGGTCGTCAGGTAGCGGATCCCCATTTTTTCATAGGTCTCTAAAAGCTCTCTTCCTATATAGCTCTGCCCGGAAATCGTTACCCCTGTGCAGCCCTCCCCTAAGGGCGCCGATTCCAGGGTAGGCTCCTCCCTGCAGATTTTTATATCCACCTTCCACTCTTTTCCAGCCGCCTCAAGGGCCTGCCATTCATCCTCCCGCACCCCAAATGCACAAATCCTCTGCTGTTCCATATCCCAGCCGCTCCTTTCCATATGTTTCATGTCCTCCCCTTCTGTTTTATTATATCGGGCTTTTTATTAAAAATCAACGTTATGTCTATCGATTTTGAATAGACATTTATGCCGGGTGGTGGTAGAATAGAGATTAAGATTATATTCCATTCCAGAGCACGCCGGAATCTCCTGGAACGTTACCGTTCACGCCCTGCTGGGCCATGCCTGGCAAGTTATTTTGTGATGCACATAAAATACATCCTGTGTAAGGGAGCTTCTGCCAGTACTCTGCGAAACCCCAGGAGGAAAGAGATGAAAAGTATACGCAAAAAAATCACTATCTGCCTGATGGCAACCGTTCTGATCGCCTTATTCGCTGTAGGCGCTTCCAGTATTGTCCTAAGCTACCGGAGCACCATGGCTACCGTGGATCAGATGATGAGCGAAACCGCTGTGCTGGCGGCGGAGCGCATTGAACAGGAATTAACCGCTTATAAAAACGTGGCTATGGATACCGGCTGTATCCCTCAGTTGTCTGACCCGGCAGTGTCTCAGGCGGAAAAGCAGGCCATCATCGACGAACGCGTGAAGATGCACGGCTTCCAGAGGGGAAATATTATCGGTTCCGACGGACTCAGCATCTTTGACGGGAAGGATTACTCGGACCGTGAATACGTACAGCAGGCCATGCAGGGAAAGATCTATGTCTCAGAGCCTTTGATCAGCAAGATCACCGGCGAGCTGTCCATCATGGTCGCCGCTCCCCTTTATGAGAACGGAAGCCACGGGGGCCCGGTGGTGGGTGTGGTTTATTTCGTCCCGCCGGAAACCTTTTTAAATGACATTGTCTCCTCCATTCAGATCAGCAAGAGCAGCCGGGCTTATATGATCAACCGCTCCGGCGACACCATCGCAGATGTCACCCTGGAGACCATTACCACCCAGAATGTCCAGAAGGAGGCCCAGAGCGATTCCTCCTTAAAGGAATTAGCCGCTCTCCATGAGGAAATGTGCCAGGGTAAGAATGGCTTTGGAAGCTATCACAGCTCTGACGGCATCCGTTTCTCCGCCTATGCCCCGGTTAATGGCACCGATGGCTGGAGCGTGGCAGTCACAGCTCTGAAGTCAGAGTATCTGGCAAATACATACTTTGGCATCGTCATTAATATCGTGGTGATCCTTGCCTCGATTTTAGTGTCCATCGTGGTAGCGCTGAAGCTCTCCGGGAATATCAGCACGCCCATGCATGCATGCGCCCAGCGGATGAAGCTTTTGGTCGAAGGAGATTTAACCTCCCCGGTTCCCCAGGTAAGGGGCCAGGACGAAACCGCAGAGCTGACCCGCTCCACTGGAGATATGGTAACCGGGTTAAATACCATCATTCACGATATCAATTATCTCTTAACTGAGATGGCCAACCAGAATTTCGATATCCAGTCCGCCCACCGGGATGCCTATGTAGGCGACTTCCAGAACATCCTGCTGTCCATGCGCACCCTGAAGGTGGAGCTGAGCAATACCATGCGGCAGATCGACGGATCCGCCGGCCAGGTTTCCTCTGCCAGCGGCCAGGTTTCCACGGGAGCCCAGACCCTGAGCCAGGGCGCCATCCAGCAGGCCAGCGCAGTGGAGGAATTAGCAGCCACCATCAATGACATCTCCGCCAGCGCAAAGACCACAGCCGCTGCCGCCGAGGAGGCCGGGCATTACGTAGAGAAGGCCGGCGCCCAGCTGGGCACCAGCGTGGAATATGTGAAGGAGCTGAATACGGCTATGGAGAAGATTTCCAGCTCCTCGGATCAGATCTCCAAGATTATCGCCACCATCGAAAGCATCGCCTTCCAGACGAATATCCTGGCCCTGAACGCAGCTGTAGAGGCCGCCCGGGCCGGCTCCTCCGGCAAGGGCTTTGCCGTAGTTGCCGACGAGGTGCGCAACCTGGCCTCGAAATCCGACCAGGCGGCCAAGGCCACAAAGGAATTAATCGAGGGTTCTATCAATGCAGTGAACGAGGGCGGCACGGCTGTGAATCATGTGACCGAATCCCTGGAGCAGACCAGCGTCCTCGCCGGCCATGTAACCTCTCAGATGAATATCGTTGTGGAGGCCATCGAGAATCAGACCTCCGCCATCGCCCAGGTTACCGAGGGAATCGATCAGATCTCCTCTGTAGTGCAGACGAACAGCGCCACAGCCCAGGAAAGCGCTGCAGCCAGTGAAGAGCTGTCAGCCGAAGCCTCCGGCTTAAAGCAGCTGGTGGATCGCTTCACCCTGGCCAGCGACTAGTGTACTGACACGATTATATTCAGGCAAAACTCCTTGCCTAATTTCCCATCTGTATATTAAAAGGCCCGCCCGGTCATTCTGACCAGGCAGGCCTTTCACTTTTTCTATGGATACTGTTCTTACATCCTCCAGACACTCATACTGCCTCGCGGGCAAATTCCCTGGTAATATTCTTCAGCCATTTCAGGCTCTTATAATGCCGGTAAATAAAGGGCATTTTCACGAACTCATCCAGGCACAGTAAAAAATATACCATCAAAGGCGGCAGCTTCAGCACAAACGCGCTGAAGAAGCCTAAGGGCACAGAAAACAGCCACATATCAATCACATCACAGATAAATCCCCAGCGGGAATCGCCTCCAGAGCGGAAGATGCCGCAGATCACCGTGGTATTCATAGCCTGCCCCAGCACGTAGTACATATTGATGTAGAGCATCCCGCTTAAATAGCCCCTGGCTGTCTCTGTTAAATCCGCCATATTCATAAAGACTGGCCGCAGGAAAAAGATCAAAGCCCCTCCCAGGAGCCCGCTGAGAAGGGTAAGGCGGCAGAACCTTGAGGCATCCGCCTTGACCGCCTCCATTTCTCCTCCGCCGATGGCCTTTCCCAGGATAATCGCCCCGGCGTTTGCCAGTCCGAAGCAGACAACCGTCCCCAGGTTCCTGGCCACAATCACCACCGCATTAGCCGCCACCATGTCGCTTCCCAGATGCCCCATAATCACCGAATACATAGAAAAGGCAAGCCCCCAGCACACCTCATTCCCAAAGGCAGGAAGGGAATACTTCATAAAATCCTGGAAAAGCAGCGGATTCTTCCGAAGCAGCAGCCCAGGGCGAAGGCGGAGCACAGAAAAGCGGCAGGCGTCCCCAAGACACAGGAGAAGCTCCACGCCTCTGGCGATGGTGGTGGCCAGCGCCACTCCCATAATCCCCATCCTGGGAAGCCCGAACAGCCCCAGAATCAATGCGGCATTAAGAAGGATGTTCAGGCTTAAGGCTAAGGCATTGGTAAAGGTGGCAAATACCACCCGCTCGATGGAGCGCATGGTGCACAGATACACCTGGGAAATGCTCATAAAAAGGTAGGAAATTCCCACGATCCGCAGATAGGGAAGCCCCGCCTGAATCAGCTCCTTCTCCGAGGTGAAGATCCCCATCAAAAGCTGTGGGAAAAAGCAGGCGAGGACAAAAAAGAAAAAGGATACCGGGATGGAAAGCCGCATACCGATCCCCATGATCTCCTCGATGGTGCGGGTGTCCCTTTTCCCCCAGTACTGGGCGGCCAGCATGCCGATGCCGGAGGCTATGCCGGCGTACACCAGATTCAGGATAAACATAATCTGGCTGGCCAGAGAGCCGGCGGAAAGGGCGGTCTGGCTCACCCAGCCCAGCATAATCACATCCGCGGAGCTCACCGCCGTTGTAATAAGATTCTGAATCACGATGGGAAATGCCAGGCGGAACATATCCCGGTAAAAGGTAGTTGGTTTCACAGCTGTCCTGTTCATCTTACTGTCTTCTTTCTATATTTAAGTGATGGATTGGCAGGTTTTCACAAACTGATGGTATACATAGAAGGAAACCAGCACCGTGCACATGTCCGCCACCATCTGTGTACACACGATCCCGTACATTCCAAATACTGCATTAAATAAAAATAATAAGGGGATATTAAATACAGCCCAGCGCACCACAGCCAAAAACAGCGCCTTGCCGCCCTTCCCCACTGCCTGGAATAAATTCACCAGGTGAAAGCACATAAACATAAACGGGGTGGCCAGGCACCGGATCCGAAGGAAATTTGCCCCGATCCGAACGGTCTCCGGATCCTTTATGAAAAACCGGAGAATCTCTGCTGCAAACGCCTCATAGAGGATAATGCTCACCGCTCCGATCACCAGCCCTGCCAGCCGCGAAAAGCGGACCACCTGCTTCATCCTCTGATGGTTTCCAGAGGAGTAATTATAGGCGGCGATGGGCATCATCCCCTGGCACAGGCCGATTCCCACATTCAAAGGAAGCCGCTCCGCCTTCAGCACGATCCCCACGGCGGCCAGAGGGATGTCCCCGTAGCCCGCCGCCAGCTTGTCGATGACCACATAGGCCAGATCGAACAAAAGGGTGGCCAGGGCCCTGGGGATGGGGATGGTTTCGAAGATTTCTTTATTCTTATTTTCCTGCATAATACTCACCTTTATCCTTTGTCATCCTATTATAGCTGGGAGCAAAGAAAAGTCAAGACAAAATACAGCCTGTTAGGAGTCGCAGGCCGTGATAGAAGGGGCAGGCGCATATTCGCCGGGGGGGTGTGTACCAGCTCATAGGCGCCCGCTCTTGAAATTCCCCTAATCCGCTGGATGTCCGCCACATCCAGAACCAGCGGTATGAGCTGTTTAGCGACAAGTACCGCAAAGCTGGCAGATATTTAATTATCTGCCTATTTATCAAGTCGGAACTTAGGCAGCTAAAAATGATGGAGCGAATTTTGCTTTTAATGGGATTCGGTCCGTCATTTTTGCGGTATACCCTCTCACTATCCGCTGATAGATATAAAAATGTGATTACTGTTCCCTAAAACAAGAATAATTTTGTGATATGGGTTGTATTTTTCATGCGCTTAGCATATAATAAAAATGTGATTTCGATACACAATAGATCCAATAAAAGTGTGAGGGAGTGTATCTATGGAACGATTGATTTTAAATAAGCTGCTGGATTGGAAGAATTCAACTTACCGTAAACCGCTAATCTTAAAGGGTGTGCGTCAGGTGGGTAAGACTTGGGTCCTCAAAGAATTCGGCAGACGTTATTATGAAAATACAGCCTACTTTAACTTTGATGAAAACGAGGAATACAAGCAGTTTTTTGAGACCACCAAAGATGTAAATCGCATTTTACAGAATCTAATGCTGGCCAGTGGCCAGAAAATTGTGCCAGAAAAGACGCTCATTATCTTTGACGAGGTACAGGACTGCCCCAAGGTTATCAACTCCATGAAGTATTTCTGTGAGAATGCTCCGCAGTATCACATTGCCTGTGCCGGTTCTTTGCTGGGGATTGCCTTGGCGAGGCCATCCTCCTTTCCGGTGGGCAAAGTCAACTTCATGCAGATAGATCCTATGACCTTCATGGAATTTCTGCCCGCCAACGGCGACGAAAATCTGGCCAAATATCTGGAGAGCATAGATACCATTGAGCCGATTCCTGATGCCTTTTTCAATCCGCTCTATGAGAAATTGAAGATGTACTATGTTACAGGCGGTATGCCGGAACCAGTGCTCATGTGGACGGAAGCACGAGACGTTTCTGCTATGCAGGAAGCCCTGTCCGGGATCATCGGTGCTTATGAGCGTGACTTTGCCAAGCACCCCAATATCAGCGAGTTCCCGAAGATCTCTATGATATGGAAGTCCATACCGTCCCAACTGGCAAGGGAGAATAAAAAATTTATCTACAAGGTGGTTAAAGAGGGGGCACGAGCCCGAGAATATGAGGATGCTTTGCAGTGGCTGGCAGATGCCAGGCTGGTGCATAAAATCTACCGCAGCACCGCTCCTGATCTGCCCGTAGCTGCCTATGATGACCTGTCTGCATTTAAGATCTATCTGGTGGATGTAGGGCTGCTCCGCCGTCTGGCTCAGCTGGCTCCTACAGCCTTCGGAGAAGGCAATCGTTTGTTCACCGAGTTCAAAGGCGCACTGACTGAGAACTTTGTGCTACAGACCTTAATCACGCAGTTTGAAGTGATTCCCCGGTACTGGAGCCAGAATAATCCGCCCTATGAGGTAGATTTCCTTATCCAGCGGGAGAATGATATTTTCCCCATAGAGGTCAAATCCGAGGCCAACACCACCAGCAAGAGCCTAAAGAAATTCAAGGAGCTGTTCCCGAATCAAGTCAAGCTCCGTGTGCGGTTCTCGCTGGACAATTTAAAGTTGGACGATGATGTGTTAAACATTCCACTGTTTATGGCTGACCAGACGGATCGGCTGATTGGACTGGCATTGGAACAACGACAAGTTGACACACATAATTAACTCCTCAAAGAATCGTAGATGGGAAGCAGGCATCTTTTGCTGTTTACTTTTCATTCCACTGCTGCATCTTTTCATTCACCCAAACCACACGGTTCCGCCCGCTGCCCTTCGCATCGTACAGCATAGTATCTGCTATTTTCAAATACACATCATAGGAATCCTTTCTCTGAGGAACCACCGTGACGCCTCCGATGCTGACCGTCACCCACTTTGCCGTAGCCGGATTATGGGGAATATGTAAATCCTCCACTGCCTGGCGGATTTTCTGGAGATAGGAAAATGCCCGCTCCGCCTCCTCTCCCAGGAAGAAGGCCACAAACTCCTCTCCTCCATAGCGTGCAAAAAAATCCGTGCTGCGGTTCAGATGGGCGGATACGACCCGCGCTACGCTGGTAATTACCTTATCCCCTGCGGGATGGCCAAAGGTGTCATTATAAGATTTAAAAAAGTCGATGTCAAACATACAGATCGAAAAGGGAACCTTAAGGCGGGTGGCCTCATTCCACTTAATGATGCTGTAAATATCATGCTGCCGCCGGTTTGCCACACCGGTCAGCTGGTCGGTCATGGACTGGTACTCCGCCTGCTTGCGGTACCGGTACAGCTTAATATGGGTATTCACCCTGGCCTGGACAATGGACGGATGAAATGGCTTTGTGATATAATCCACAGCTCCTAAGGTAAGCCCCTTCTGCTCATCCTGTATATCGGAAAGGCTTGTAATCAAAATCACAGGAATGCTCCGGGTAATCACAGTCTCCTGCAGCTTCTTTAACAAAGTAAACCCGTCCATCCCCGGCATGACCACATCCAGCAAAATCAGAGAGTAATCCTCCAGGCTGGCCTTACGAAGCCCCTCCTCTGCTGTATGTGCAAGGGTAATCTCGTAATCACTCTCCAAAATCGACTTTAACTGTGCCGCCTGGACCAGGCTGTCATCAACAACCAAAATCTTTTCCATATCCCCACTCCTTGTTTATTTGCGGAGCTGAAGGATCCGCAAATTCATTTGATCCTGCCGCCCTGACAGCAGCGGCGCACAGAAACATATGACAAAATTATACATGGAGAACAGAGATTTTGCAACTACATTTTCGTGATTTCATCGCTGTAATTTCTGCATTTTATGTTTCAAATCACGCTTTCTGCAGAGAGGATTTATCTGCCTGTCTGGATGAATATGGTTTCAAAGCGATAACTACCGAAACATCATTTCAAATTCATTTTATTTATTTTTTGTAACATATTTTTAAAATGATATTATCTAACAAATTCGATTCGAATCATTGCAGAACTTTGAAAAATTTCAGTGACTTTTTTCCAAAATAGTGCTATAATCGGAAACGAAAAAAAGAATTAATGATACCTAATATACGAGGAGGATAAAATCATGCTAGATACAAAAGTAGCCCAGCTGCTGAACACCCAGGTAAATAAAGAATTCTATTCTGCATACTTATATCTGGATTTTTCTAATTATTATCAAAGCGAAGGCTTAGAGGGCTTTGCCAACTGGTATAAGATCCAGGCTCAGGAGGAGCGGGATCACGCCATGCTGTTTATGCAGTATCTGCAGAATAATGGCTGCAGCGTAACTCTGGACGCCATCGATAAGCCGGACAAGGAGCTGAAGGGCTTTGCGGATCCCCTTCATGCAGGCTATGAGCATGAACAGTATGTCACCGGGCTGATCCACACCATCTATGATGCAGCCAGCACTGTAAAGGATTTCCGCACCATGCAGTTCTTAGACTGGTTTGTAAAAGAGCAGGGCGAGGAGGAGACCAATGCAGAAGGCCTGATTAAGAAATTCGACCTCTTCGGCTCGGATCCCAGAGCCCTGTACATGCTGGATAATGAACTGGGGGCAAGGGTGTACTCCGCTCCTTCCCTGGTGCTGTAAGACAAAAGGGCTGCCGCATTCCCGCGGCAGCCCTTAATACATCGATTTGCAAATAACGATACCAACCGCTTACGAATGGACGCGGTCAAAATACTCCTTGTTATAGCGGTACTCCTTTGAGTAGGGCTTACAAGCCCCGGCCCTTTCATTATACTCCTCTGCCTTTTTCCGATCTCCTAATTTATCATAGCAAACACAAAGCTGTAAAAGAGGAATATAATCATAGCAATCCGGCAGAATAAAGCCGCCGGACTCCTCCTTTTTCGGTGCATTCAGCGCTGTCTCATACCAAAAGACAGCAATACGGAAGTTTCCATGTTCCAGAAAATATTTCCCGATCTCACAGCACAGCTCCGCTCTGGGCCGATCAAAGCTCATGCTGCGCAGCAGTGCCAGCAGCCCGGCCTCCTCCTGTCCCATCTGGTAATAGCAGCTGGCACAAACCGAGCAGGCCTCAATCTTATTCTCCACCCATCCCTCCCTGGAAAGCAGAAATTCCTCCAGCACAGCAGCCGCCTCTTTATATTCCCTGTGATAATACAGCTCCCTCCCATAATAATACTTCTGCCGCGGCTCCAAGGGCTTTCCCTCTGCAATCAGCCTCTGGTATATCTTCAGATTCCGGTCCGGATCCCCTTCGCCGATTTTCTTGTGACAGATTGCAAGCTCCGAATAAAGGATCCTCCCCCTCGGCGCAATCACCTCATGAACCGCGCCAGTCCAGACATATTGTCCATTATTTCGAATCCACCGTTCTCTGTAATACGAAAAAGAAGGCCTGCCAGCCCCATCAAAGGAGGTATGATATTTCATCATAACAATATCTGTATCCAGAGGCAGCGCCTGCTTTAATCGAAGAAATCCCTCCCGCTCCCCTTCCTCTAGCACGTCATCCGCGTCCATCCACATGCAGTAATCCATGGAGGCTTTGGAAAACGAATAATTCCTTGCATCCGAAAAGTCATCCTTCCACAAATAGGAATAAATCTTTGAGGTATAGCCTGACACGATCTCTACCGTTCTGTCTGTTGAGCCAGTATCTACGATGATTATTTCATCCATAAGTCCAGCCACACTGTCCAGACATCGCCCGATGTGCTTCTCCTCATTTTTAACGATCATGCAAAGACTGATTGTCGCCATGCTTCCACATCCCCTTCATTCTATGCTTCCGTTCCTGTTTTAGCAGGTATCAAGCTCAAAAACGCCTTATAATCCCTGCGTCGGATTTACACATATTATATGCACAGAATGAGAATTCGTTTAAACTGGCGGAAAATATCCCTTAAATAAGATAAAAATATAGCTGGATAAACCGCTGATATTAGAATATAATAGAGTAACAGCATGTAATAGAAAATCAGATTGGAGGTAGGACGACGAACTATCTATCCGTTGCAGCAGCAGCGAATCGCTGGGGATTATCTCAGCGTACCGTGCGGGAATATTGTGCTGCAGCCGTATCCCTTCCGAAGGGATTTACCACAAGGTTCAAAAAAGAGTTCTATATTTGCTTTCTCAAAAAGGAGAGGAGAATTAGAAGTGGAATCTGAAAATGAAAATATACCTATCAACGATTTAGAAATGGCTAAAAAACGCACCCATAAAATCATGATTACGGATATGGCCATCGAAAAAGTACCATTAATTAGATACCGGGAGATTCCTGAAAGCGAACATTTGATGTTACAGGAATTAGCCCGGGAAGTATTGATGATTTCTAAAAATGATAATGATTCTAATGAGGTAGCACTTACTTATAGCCTTGATTATAGGAATTTGCTGG
The DNA here is from genome assembly GCA_951800145.1 of uncultured Lachnospiraceae bacterium. Classification (GTDB taxonomy): domain Bacteria; phylum Bacillota; class Clostridia; order Lachnospirales; family Lachnospiraceae; genus Caccovicinus. The sequence continues at coordinate 151,735 of CATOJE010000001.1, forward strand.
CTGAAGGAAAAGATTTTATGGGAGTTGCTTTGGGAGATGAACATTCTGTCGATCCATGTATGAATACAGTAGCATACCATTTGATAACCACATCTATCCAATGTGTAGTTATTGTACTCCATAACCATCCATCATTATCAAAATTTTCATTAGAAGATGTAAAATTTTTTCTTAGTAATGGTACAGTTAAAATGATGGTGGTAATTACAAATTTAGGGAATATTTCATATCTTGTAAAAAAAGAAAATTATAACCGCAAAAAAGCGATAGAAATATTTAATCATGCGGTTAGTATACATAATAAGGGAAGCAATATACATGATTATCAGAAAGCTGTGTCTCATTTTCTTTCTATTTGCCATGAGGCAAATATTGTATATGAAGATCGTTAGAGGAGGGATTGATATGACTGAAAAAAACATTTTAAGTGAGAAATTAGAAGATAACAAAGCTGCCGCTGAATGGGGGATTAAACAGGCAGAATTGATTAAGAAAAGTGAAGAAATAACGCAAAGGCTAGTGGAAAAATATACACCGATTATATTATCACGTAAATATGAAAGAAACAGTTAGTAGCAAGAATGGCCGGATAGGGAGACTGATTTTATGGAACGAATGTCCGAAAAATGGAATTTATCATTCTATTTGCTCTTTTATGCTGTTTCGGATGCGGATTAACTGCAGCGCTAGTGCATTATGAATTTTGTTGGGATTTAGGGGTAAAAAGCAGAAGAGCTTTTCGTATATCTGGTAAACTAATTCGCAATAATCTTCCAGAAGAATAACGGTAGCAGAATTCATCCCCTCTGCGGATTCAATCTGCTGACCAAGGGCGGTGGCATAGCTTTGGCACTGCTCCAGCAGCTCCATCGCCTGCCCACGATTTCCGGCGTCCAGCAGCTTTTTTATAGTCGTATGCATATGCTGCGCCAGTGATAAAAACTCCTTTATGCTTTTTTTCGTTAATTTTTTCATTTGATTCTCCATATCATTCGATATTTCCCCGTGGAACGATGCTCCGCCATCCTATCTACAGGTTACCTCTTTCAAGGCATACCGCACAGACCTCCCCAGGTACCACACGTTTCTTTCTCTCCATCCATCTGCCACAT
>CATOJE010000002.1 GCA_951800145.1 uncultured Lachnospiraceae bacterium
AACCCGTTCCGGGTCGTTTTTCAAAAAAATAGTGACAAATATGGATGGATTCCCGAGTGGCCAAAGGGGACAGACTGTAAATCTGCTGCAAATTGCTTCGGTGGTTCGAATCCACCTCCATCCATTATCCCTCTATAACAGGTATAAAAAGAGTAGTATAGGGATATAATTAATTACAAATGGCGCGGGGTGGAGCAGTCTGGAAGCTCGTCGGGCTCATAACCCGAAGGTCGTAGGTTCAAATCCTGCCCCCGCAATTTTTTTATTCATAACAATAGAAAACTCGCAAAGCGTGGATTCTATTGTTTAATTTAATAAGGGCGTGTAGCTCAGGCGGTAGAGCACTTGACTTTTAATCAAGTTGTCCGGGGTTCGAATCCCCGCACGCTCAGATGAAAACAGCGGAAAGACAGATAAAAAGGCTTTCCGCTGTTTTTGTATTAATTTATTAAGATATATCGAATTTTGTAAGTTTTTTTTTCTTGTATATGTTTATAATGTTTGGTAGGATAGCATAAAAAGTAGATTTGAGGTGAAGGAATCAATGCATAACCGGAGGCAAAATCACCATAGAAAAAAGCAAAATGTAGGGTTTTCTTATCTGTGGGCTGGGTTGATGGCAGTATGTGCCATAGCTATCTTGTTTGTAGCTGTCTGGGTTGTTATAACAGTATATGAAAAAATCGCAGGTGATTCATCCCAATGGGGGTTCGAGTCTTCTGTAGCGGAGTCTACAGAGCTGGATGTAGAGACAGAAGAAATTTATGGATGGATTACAGATGAAACTGGCAGCCGCTATCGGGAGAGTGATGGAAGCTTTGCAGTAAGTGAGTGGAAGATATGGGAAAATCAGCTTTACTATTTAGATGAAAAGGGCTATATGGTTACAGAAACTATGAGGCAAGATGGGCAGATTTTTCTTTTCTCATCCGATGGAGCATTAAAGGATATTCAGTTTGACAGTCAATATTCAGGCCTTACTGGAGAAGACAATTTACAAAATTTAGACAGCTTAGTGAAGAGTAATGAATTTTGGAGTTATCTATCCTCTGGTATAGGTGAGACTGGCTTTTTTAAGCCTATTTGTTATCGAAAAACTGCAGAAACTAAGGAAGAATTATTGGGTGATAAAAATGCCCCGGAGCGATCGACGAAGAATTCTCTTCAAATTCATGACGGATATATTTACTATCTGCCCCAGGTAACTGCACAGACTTATAATACATTGGATGAAAGAGATAAAAGTATCTGTAATAAGCTGTTCCGGATGAAACCAGGAGCCGATCAGAAGGAATTGATAGCCGATCAGTGTACTGGTTATTTGGTTTTGGAAGATGGCACAGTCTACTATGCATCTGGTGGAAATATTGCAAAGGCAGAAAGTGGTACTCTATATTCGGTAGGAGAAGAGCGATATCGGGTTCAGGTGAAGGAGGATGCCTGCTATCTGGTCGATTCCATGGGAAATCCAGTTTCAGGGAATGAGAATGGTATCCAGACAGTGGGAGATCGTGATTATTACCTGGAAAATGGAGTGATATTGCGCGCTGCTTTAAGTGAGCAGAAAATAGACAATGCCACCTTTACTTTAGAGGAGGATAGGGATAATCAAGGAAAAAAGTCTATTTTCCGCCAGAATGAAGGAGGACAGAAGGTAAGAATTTCCCAGGCGCCATTAGGAATTAACAGCTTTTGTATAGCAGAAGGAATGATTTATTATAGTGCCTTTGTGGAGCAAGGTACAGACGGAATCCGATATAGCCAGATTTACCGGATAAAACCGGATGGAACGGGACAAGAGCCCATTAGCTCCAGGTTTTCGGGTAATATTTTGAACTTATACTATTTTGAAGAGAAAAATAAGTTATATGGGGAATATTCTCCTACCAGCTGGAAAAATTGCTATGGACAAATTGTATCGGTTGAGTTAGATGGAACTGTGAATCTCATGGATGATTCCTCCTCAAGAGGCTCGAATGATCCGAATAAAAATGAAAGATTATCTTTGCTGATGGTCAGTGGAAATACCATTACCACTTATTTGTGTGAATGTGAATATAGGAGGGAGGATGGGGTATGGAATGTAATATCCAAAAAGCCGTATCAATTCTCAGATACAGTACAAAGAAAAATTGCAGATAATACCCCGGATTCTTCTGAAGAGGATCCTAGCGAGCCGGATTTAGAGGAGGAAACCAGCCAGGAGGAGGAAACTACAGAAGCCAGACGACCGGATCCAGTTCCTTCAGAACCAGACCAGCCGGTGATCGAGACTCCGGCAGCGATTGAGGCTCCTCCACCTGCTGTAACTCCGTCAGAGCCAGGCTATGGGCCGACGATGCCGCCCCAGGAATCCCTCGGGCCAGGATATTCTGAGATTCCAACTATCGAGATGAATCCGGAGGCTCCGATCAGTCCTGTTCCCGGAAATCCTTCCGAATCCGTGTGGTATATTGGACCAGGGGGAGCATCCTGATTTATTCGTCAAATTCTACGATCACGTAGAATCCACGATTATTTTCCTGGATTTCCTTTACGATACCATATTCAGACAGAATCCGATCCCTTTCCTGATAGCAGCCGGACATAGCTACTGCTGGATCGATAATATAGCTGTAGCTGCTGGTTCCGGGCCGTTCGATGATCTTAACCTTATCGCCGGCTTTTACTAGGTTTGGACGTTCCATTTTAAAGGTTTCTGTACGCATTGTTTTTTCCTCCACAAAATTAGTTCTATTATAGTTCCGGGAAAGGAAAAGTGCAATGAGAAAGGAAGGAAAGTAAGATGAAAAAAGAATCTATATTGGATCAACTGAAGGAATATAGAGGAATTGGCTATTATCCATTTCATATGCCTGGGCATAAGCGAAGTAACATAGAAGAGGGATTGGCATTGCCCAATCCCTTTTTGATCGATATTACAGAGATAGAAGGATTTGATAATCTGCATCAGCCAGAAGGGATATTAAAGGAATCCATGAAGCGGGCAGCTCAAATATATGGTTCTGATGAAACCCATTACCTGGTGAATGGGAGCAGCTGCGGAATATTAAGCGGAATTTGTGGCTGTACCTCTCCTGGGGGAAAGCTTCTGATCAGCAGGAATTGCCACAAGTCTGTGTACCATGGAATATTATTAAATCAGCTGCAGACAGAATATATTTATCCACAAATAATAAAGGATTTGGGGATACAGGGTGGGATTTTGCCGGAAGATGTGGAAAAAAAGTTAAAAAACCATCCGGAAATACAGGCAGTGGTTATGGTTTCACCTACCTATGAGGGTATGGTTTCGGATATAGAAAAAATTTCCCAGATTGTCCACCGCTATCATATCCCGTTAATTGTGGATGAAGCTCATGGCGCACATTTTTCCTTTGGAGAGGAAGGAGAATTTCCTATATCAGCTCTGCAAAAGGGTGCAGATGTGGTGATCCAAAGTCTCCATAAAACCCTTCCTTCTCTAACGCAGACGGCAATCCTGCACATGAAGGAAAAATATTTAGGAAAAGAAGGAATGGAAAGAATCCGAAGGTATCTGTCAATTTTTCAAAGCAGCAGCCCCTCTTATGTATTTATGATTTCCATGGAAAATTGTATCCGCTATATGGAGCAGAAGGGGAGAAAGAGGCTGTCTCAATTTCACCAGAAATTAATGGATCTCTATGAAATACAAAAGAAACTACAGCATATTATTATTCCTGGGAATGAATGGATCGGTCAGGCAGGGGTATATGATAAGGATAGTTCGAAGATTCTGATGATGCCAGAAAGCAGCAGGAAAAATGGAGTCTGGCTAAAGGATTATTTAAAGGTTTTTCATCATTTAGAATTAGAGATGTGTACAGAAAGGTATAGCCTTGCATTGACCAGCCTGCTGGATAGTCAGGAAAGCTTAGATAAGCTGAAGCGAGGAATCTATATGGCGGATCAGGAAATCCAGGGAGAGGAGAGGATTCCACTTAACATTTCTCAGGATTTTGAAGCCTGGAACACTACATCTGCTTATACCATAGCAGAGGCAGTTGATATGCCAAGTCAATTAGAAAGGCTAGAACAATGTGCAGGAAGGCTTTCAGCAGAATTTGTAGCTGTCTATCCTCCAGGGATTCCATGCCTGGTTCCAGGAGAACAAATTTCTCATAAAATGGTGGAAGCCTTGACCAGGTATTGGAAAATAGGATTGACGATTATGGGTGCAACAGTACAGGAGAATGGTATGTTCCTGAAGGTCCTTACAGAAAAAGATGAAAGGGTTACTGTTTACAGCCCGACAGGGGTGTGAGCAATAACATGAAAAGTAAAATTCAGGAAGATGATATGAAAGTTTGTTGAAAAATAAAATGAAATGATTTATAATGATGGAGGTAGCAATGTTACGTTTTGGATCATAAGGGGAAGATATGAGAGAAAATCAAAATGTTTTTTTCATAAATATGCTGGGAGGACTTTCATTTTATTATGGGGATGAGGTTTTTACAATAAAATGCAATAATACAAGTAAAGTAATGCAGCTGTTTCTTGTTCTGTTAATGGCAGGGGAAGAGGGTATCCCCAAGGTACAGCTTTTGGAGGCTCTATATGGGAATGATGATACCCAGGATACGAAAAATGCATTTCGGATCCTGGTGTTTCGTCTGAGGAGATTATTGGAGGAGACCATTCTTCCAAAGGATAATTACATTAAGATGTCCAAGGGGATTTACCGTTTTGGCAGCTCTCTGACGATCCAGATCGATGCAAAGGTATTTGAGCAGGAAGCTCAGAAAGCTCTGGCTATAAAGGATGGGGATCAAAGGCTGGAAGCATTAAAGAAGGTGTGCAGCAGCTATTCCGGAGAATTTCTTCCTCTTCTGTCCAATGAGGAATGGGTTTCCATGGAAAGTACCCGCTATAAAAATATTTACTTTAATTGTCTTAGGGAAAGCTGCAACCTTCTCCAGGAGAGACGTGAATATGAGGACATGCTTACGCTATGTAATCATGCCATCAATTTTTATCCTTTTGAGGAATGGCAGGTGGTGCAGATTGACTGCCTTTTAGCAATGAATCGCTATAAAGACGCATTAAAGGTTTATGAGAATGCGACCTCTATGTTTTTTGAGGAATTAGGGCTTTCTCCCTCAGAGAAAATGCTGGCCCGGTTTCGGGCCATGAGCGGGCAGATTCACTATGCTATGGGAACTCTGACGGATATAAAGGACAGCTTGAAGGAAAAGGAATATTTATCAGGGGCTTATTACTGCAGTTATCCCAGCTTTATTGACAGCTACCGGATCATTACCCGTATGATTGAGAGAAGTGGCCAGTCTGTATTTTTAATGCTGTGTACCTTGACAGATAATAAGGGAAACCCACTGGAGAAGGAGGAGATTCTGACAGAGCAGTCGGCAAATCTGTGCCAGGCAGTGGGTGCATCCTTAAGGAGAGGGGATTTATTTACCCGCTACAGCCCGAATCAATTTTTAGTGCTGCTGATAGGAATTAAGCAGGAGGATTGTGAGATCACCTATGGAAGGATCAATGAAAAGTTTCGGGAAAAGTGTTCCGGACAGAAGGTGAGAGTACGCTATTACATATCTTCCATCGCGGAGATTCGAAATGACAAGTCCAGGCTGAGCTTTGGTTCCTCGAAAAATTGCTGGAGGAAGCATCGATAAGAAGGAGTGTTTTTTATGGGACAGTTAAGAATTAATGCTGCAGCTCCTAATCTGGTGAATCTTTGTATTGACCATCTGTCGGATGGTGAATACAGCGGAAGGATTTATCACAAGTATGTGAAGGATCCGCTTCCCTTTAATGAAAGCGGGCAGATGATAGCTATTTTGGATAAATTTTTTGATGAGATAAATTATCCCCAGGCATCCACAAAATACCGAACCTTTCAGAAGAAGAAAAAAGGGCAGGATGTGGCATCTGTCAGATATCAGGAGGAAAAAAAGCAGATTCAGACAGCAGAGGATATACTGCAATCCAGAGGTAAGGAGGCTACCTTTATTCTGCATGTACAATACCGGCAAAACTCCACCTGGCAGGGAAAGCTGACCTGGCTGGAGGAAGAAGACGAGGAGTTATTTAGCAGTGTATTAGAGCTTTTAAAGCTTTTAGACAGTGCAATTTTCATGGAAGAAGCATGACAATTTTATTAAGGGGGGCCTTTTATGCCAGGATTTTCGGATATTTTAGGACACGAGACCATAAAAATGAACTTAAAAAAGGCAATTCGGGCAGGGAAGGTTTCCCATGCTTATATTATAACCGGTGAAGCAGGGATGGGGCGAAAATCCTTGGCAAATGCTTTTTCACTGAAGCTGCTTTGTGAAAATGATAGTGAGGACGGATGTATGACCTGCCATTCCTGCAGGCAGGTGTTAAGCAGGAATCATCCGGATGTGATTTATGTAACCCATGAAAAGCCGGGAAGCATCGGTGTGGAGGATATCCGGCACCAGATTAATGACACGGTTTCCATCCGCCCATACAGCAGTCATTATAAAATCTATATAGTAGATGAAGCAGAGAAGATGACAATTCAGGCACAAAATGCCTTGTTAAAGACCATAGAAGAACCGCCGGATTATGTGACGATCCTCCTTATTACTACAAATCAGGAGATATTTTTGCCTACGATTCTGTCCAGGTGTGTTCAGCTGAAGCTAAAGCCTTTAAAGGATTCCATGGTTAAGGAGTATTTAACAGAGCATTTTGAATTGAAGGATCAGGATGCAGATGTATATGCTGCTTTTGCCAGGGGGAATTTAGGAAAGGCTATCCACCTGGCTTCTTCTGATGATTTTAAGCTTCTCCACAGCGAAATGCTGTATCTTCTAAAGCATTTAAAGGAAATGAATATTTCTGAGCTTTTGAATTATATTAAAAGGCTGAGAGAAGAAAACATCGATATTCATGACTGTCTGGAGTTTATGCAGCTGTGGTATCGGGATGTTTTGATGTTTAAGGTGACTAAGGATGTGAATCTGCTGATCTTTAAGGATGAATATCCGTCGATTAATGAAATAAGCAAAAAAAGCGGATATGAAGGATTAGAAAGTATTTTATCCTCCATCGACAAGGCGAGAGTAAGATTAAATGCCAATGTAAATGTGGAGCTTGTTCTCGAGCTGATGTTATTAGTAATGAAGGAGAATTAAAGATGATAAAGGTGATTGGAGTTCGTTTTCGGACAGCAGGAAAGATCTATTATTTTGATCCTGCCGGCCTGGATATCCATACAGGGGATAATGTGATCGTAGAAACAGTGAGAGGGATTGAGTATGGATATGTGGTACTTGGAAACCGGGAGGTGGCAGATGATAAGGTGATCCAGCCTTTAAAGCAGGTAATCCGTATGGCCACAGATGAGGACCGGATGGTCGAGGCCAGGAATAAGGAAAAGGAAAAAGAAGCATTTAAGATATGTCTGGAGAAAATCCGCAAGAGAGGTCTGGAGATGAAGCTGATCGATGCGGAATATACGTTTGATAATAATAAGGTATTATTTTACTTTACTGCAGACGGAAGGATCGATTTTCGAGAGCTGGTGAAGGATTTGGCTGCGGTATTTAAAACCAGGATTGAACTCCGCCAGGTAGGTGTAAGGGATGAGACCAAGATATTAGGAGGGATCGGCATCTGCGGAAGAGCACTGTGCTGTCATTCTTATTTATCTGAATTTATCCCAGTTTCCATTAAGATGGCAAAGGAACAAAATTTATCTCTGAATCCCACAAAGATTTCCGGTGTATGCGGCCGTCTCATGTGCTGTCTGAAAAATGAGGAGGAGACCTATCAGGTATTAAATAGCAAGCTTCCCAACACCGGAGATTATGTTACAACCGATGACGGATTAAAGGGAGAGGTTCACAGTGTCAATGTATTAAGACAGCTGGTGAAGGTATTAGTTACTGTGAATCATGATGAGAAGGAGATACGGGAATACCGGGTGGAGCAGCTGAAATTTAAACCCAGGAAAAGGAAAGGAAATAAAGATAACAAAGACAGCGCAGATAAAAATTCAGATGTAGAATTAAAGGCGCTGGAGGCCCTGGAAAAGAAGGAAGGAAAGTCTAAGCTGTCATGACAGAGAGGAAGCTTTCTGAGGGATTTCTAAAGGAAAATGAGCGGATCGATGATCTGGAAAGAAATGGTTATCGAATTATCCAGAGAACGGATGGTTTTTGTTTTGGGATGGACGCAGTTTTGCTGTCTGGATTCGTATCGGTTTTTCCTGGAGAAAAGGTTCTTGATATGGGATGCGGAACAGGGATTATTCCTATTTTGTTAGAAGCAAAAACAGAGGGAAGCCATTTTACTGGATTGGAGATCCAGGAGGAGGTGGCGGATATGGCCAGGCGGAGCGTGACCTTGAATCATTTGGAGAATAAGATTCAAATTGTTTCCGGAGATATAAAAAGGGCCGGGGAATTATTTCCATTATCCTCCTTTGATGTAATTACCTCGAATCCTCCTTATATGAATGATGCCCATGGGCTGAAAAATCCGGAGGATAGAAAGGCGATATCCAGGCATGAGGTATTATGTACCCTGGAGGATGTGGTCAGGGAGGCTGCCAGGCTGTTAAAGCCTGGAAAACGGTTTTATCTGGTTCACAGGCCTTACCGCCTGGGAGAGATTATCACGGTGCTGAAGGAATACAGGCTGGAGCCAAAGCGGATGCAGTTCGTCCATCCCTTTCGGGACAGGGATGCAAATATGGTGATGATCGAAGCATTCCGGGGAGGGGGAGCTATGATGAAGGTGGAAAAACCAGTGATCGTATTCCAGAGGCCCGGGGTTTATTCTGATGAAATCCGGGATGTGTACGGATACTGAAAGGATGGAAGGGAATATGGCCGGAAGATTATATCTGTGTGCGACGCCCATAGGAAATTTGGAAGATATTACTTTGCGTGTATTAACCACACTAAAGGAAGTGGATCTGATTGCTGCTGAGGATACACGGCACAGCATAAAGCTTTTGAATCATTTTCAAATAAAAACTCCAATGACCAGTTATCATGAATATAATAAGTTTGATAAGGCAAAATATCTGGTGGAACAGATGAAGCAGGGAATCCAGCTGGCATTGATTACAGATGCAGGAACTCCCGGAATATCGGATCCGGGAGAGGAGCTGGTAAAGCAATGCTACGAGGCAGGGATTGAGGTAACCTCCCTTCCTGGTCCGGCAGCTTGTATTACAGCTCTCACTATGTCAGGGCTGGAGACCAGAAGATTTTGCTTTGAGGCGTTTCTTCCTCCGGATAAAAGAGAGCGCCAGAGGATACTGGAGGAGCTTTCCAGAGAAACTAGAACCATTATCCTATATGAGGCGCCTCACCACCTGGTCAAAACATTAGAGGAGCTTTTTTTATGCTTGGGAGAGCGGCAGATCACTATTTGCCGGGAATTAACAAAACGCCATGAGGAGGCGGATAAAACCACTCTGACTCAGGCAATGAAAAGGTTTGGGGCAGAGGAGCCCAGAGGCGAATTCGTGATTGTGATCCAGGGAAAATCAGCTGAAGCGATGAATCAGGAAATGCAGAAGTCCTGGGAAAGCATTTCCATAGAGGAGCATATGAAACGATACCAGGATCAGGGAATGGATCAGAAGAACGCCATGAAGGCAGTGGCAAAGGACAGAGGAATCAGGAAAAGAGATATCTATCAGTATCTTTTAGAGAAGGAGAAATCATCATGAGACAGGCAGAGCAGGATCTGTGGAAGGAAAAGCTGGGGGAATTTCGTGAGAAGACAGAAGCCTTCTATGGAGGGGAAATGGATAAAAAGGATTATAAAGGGTTTTCCGGAAAATATGGAAGCTATGCCCAGAGGGACGGGAAGGCAGGTATGCTGCGGCTTCGGTTTACCGGAGGGATCATGAAAAAGGACCAGCTGAAATTTATAGCAGATTCCATAGAAAAGCACCACATTGATCTGGTTCACCTGACTACCTGTCAGACAGTGCAGCTTCATAATCTGAAGCCGGCACAGATTTACGATATTATGGAGCATGCCTTGGAACATGGAATCGTCACTATGGGGGGCGGAGGAGATTATCCCAGGAATGTTACCATGTCTCCTTTATCCGGTGCAGAAGAGGAGTATTTTGATGTGGCGCCCTATGCTAGGGCGGCAGGCAGGTATTTGTTAGGATTTATTGATAAGAAGAAAATGCCCAGAAAATTAAAGGTGGCATTTTCCAACCGCCCGGAGAATGTACCTCATGCCACCTTCCGGGATCTGGGCTTTACTGCAAGAAGGGATGGGACCTTTGATGTCTACAGTGCCGGCGGCCTTGGAGCAAATCCAAGGTTTGGATTAAAGGTGGCAGAAGCAGTGGATCCGGAAATGATTCTTTATTATATCCGGGCAATGTGGGAGGTCTTTTTAGCTTATGGGAATTATGAAAACCGGGCAAAGGCCAGGACCAGATATATGCAGCAGACTCTGGGGGAGGAGGGCTATCAAAAAGCATTTCAGGAAAAGCTTCAGGAGGTATTTGCTTCCGGGGAGGATTTAAGGATCCAGGTAGAATGCGAGGAAATCAAAAAGACTGGAGATGGAACCAGGGCAGAAGGAAGATGGATTGTAAAACAGAAGCAGGAAGGTCTATATGCCTTTCATTATCATCCTCTGGGCGGAAGCATTCATCCTTCAAGGTTTCGTGAGATTTATGACTGTATTGCAGATATGGATCAGGTGGAGATCCGTTTATCACCAGATGAATCCATGTATGTGATTCACTTAACCGGCAGTGAGGTAAGAAGGCTAGAAAAGGTATTGGATGACGGCGCTAAAACCCTGTTTGAAGCCTCTGTAGCCTGTATTGGAGCCAGTATCTGCCAGGTAGGGGTGAGAGATTCACAAAAGCTTCTAAAGGCGGCTGTAGAGGCTGTGAGAGCTTCAGGACTGTCGGATGAGGCTCTCCCCCAAATTCATATTTCCGGCTGTCCTTCCTCCTGCGGAACCCATCAGATCGGAAGGATCGGCTTTCGGGGCGGCGTGAAGATGATCGACAAGGTGCCGAATCCAGCATTTAATCTGTTTGTCAATGGATGTGATGAGGAAGGAAGGGAAAGGATGGGGAAGGAGCTTGGAGCCATCCTGGAAAAGGATATTCCTGCCTTTTTGGTGGAGGTGGGAAAGGCCTCTGATGCTTATGGAAAGGGTTTTGACTGCTGGATGGAGGAGAGGGAGGAGGAATTCCAACAGATAGGGAAAAAATATATCATCGGATAGAAACAAAAAAGCTGCCTAAAAGCGGATGCACTTGCTTTTAGGCAGCTTTTCTGGTATGCATTACTCGACAATGGTCATGCCGGCAATTTTGGCAAGCCTGCGGATGGATTCTCTGGAAACCTTGCGTCCCTCGTATTCAATCAAGTCTTCTGTGCTGCCATCAAAAATGTCAGCAGATTCCGATTTACGCAGGATAATACAATTATCCTGAACGGAAATCTCAAGTCCATCCTTCACGTCCAGATCAAGACTTCTCCGAAGTTCAATAGGGAGCGTGATTCTTCCCAATTCATCAAGTTTCCTTACAACTCCTGTGGTTTTCATAGTAAACCCCCTTCTGTTAATGAATATTATGCACCCCCTGCATATATACAATACCATATATTGTAAGGTAAAGTCAATATTTTCCGTTATAGTCAGAATATTGTCTAAAAAAAATAATTTTGAAGAAATTTTTAATGTTGTGAAAAAAGGTATTGACAAAAATATTCCAATCTACTATTATTACTTTGAATTTCAAAATATTTGAATTTAAAATAAATAAGGGATGAATTATGACAGGGAAAATCAAAGGAACCGGGGCTTGTCCTGGGGATCGGTTAGTGACCAATGAAGATTTGGCAGAGATCGTGGAAACCAGTGATGAGTGGATTTACAGCCGGACAGGAATTAAAACCAGATATTTAAGTACTGGCAGGGGAACCTCAGAGATGGCGGCGGAAGCGTCAAGGCGGGCATTAGAGAATGCAGGGATTCATCCGGAGGAATTGGATTTAATCCTTCTGGCTACCTCTACCCCGGAATATTGCTTTCCAAGCAGTGCCTGTCAGGTACAGGAGAAAATCGGAGCAGTAAACGCGGCGGCATTTGATATCAGCGCAGCCTGTTCCGGATTTGTCTTTGCCCTGCAGACAGCCTGCAGCTTTCTTGCATCTGGAAGCTTCCAGAGGATTTTAGTGATCGGGGCGGATGATTTAAGCAAGATTACAGACTGGAGCGACCGAAAAACCTGTGTTCTCTTTGGAGACGGGGCAGGAGCGGTAGTGATGGAGGCAGAGGAAGGTGGGCTTTTTCGAGGGGTAATGCACTCGGACGGAAGAAAGGGAAGAGTTTTAACCTGCCTGTCCAGGTCAGAAGGAAATTTTCTTACAGGAAAAAAACCAGAATATGGTTTTACCTCTATGGATGGACAGGAGGTATTTAAATTCGCAGTCAAGAAGGTTCCGGAGTGCATTGACCAGGTTTTATCTGATGCAGAGATTTCCAAGGAGGAGATACGGTACTATATTCTCCATCAGGCAAATGAGCGGATTATAGAGGCAGTGTCAAAAAGGCTGAAGGAGCCTATTGAAAAATTCCCTATGAATATCCGGGAATACGGAAATACATCGGCAGCAACCATTCCCATACTTTTGGATGAGATGAACCGGGCAGGAAAGCTGACCCGGAGGGATAAGATCATTATGGCAGGCTTCGGCGGCGGTCTTACCTGGGGGGCTGTTTTGTTAGAGTGGTAATAAATTTTATAAAATATATCAATAAGGAGAGTACAGTCATGTTAGAGAAAATGAGAGAGTTAATTGCAGATCAGTTAAGTGTAGAGGCAGATATTATTACAGAGGCTTCCACCTTTAAGGATGACTTAGGAGCGGATTCGCTGGATTTATTTGAGCTGGTAATGGCTTTGGAGGATGAGTACGGGGTAGAGATCCCGGCAGAGGATCTGGAGAATCTGGTAACAGTCGGCGATGTGATGAATTATTTAAAAGAAAAAGGCGTAGAGGCATAAGTATGAATACAAGAATAACCCAGATGCTGGGCATCGAATATCCCATTATCCAGGGCGGCATGGCCTGGGTGGCAGAACATAATCTGGCTGCTGCTGTGTCCGAGGCAGGAGGCCTGGGACTGATTGGCGGGGCAAATGCTCCGGGAGAGGTAGTCCGGGAGGAAATCCGCAAGGCAAAGGCGTTAACAGAGAAGCCCTTTGGCGTCAATGTGATGCTATTAAGCCCTTATGCAGAGGATGTAGCACGGGTCGTTGTGGAGGAAGGCATTAAGGTTGTCACCACCGGCGCCGGAAACCCGGAAAAATATATGGATATGTGGAAGGAAGCCGGGATCAAGGTGATTCCTGTGGTTGCCTCCGTGGCGCTGGCAAGGCGGATGGAAAAGTATGGCGCTGACGCGGTGGTGGCAGAGGGAATGGAGTCTGGCGGCCATATCGGGGAGGCCACCACCATGACCCTGGTTCCTCAGGTAAAGGATGTGGTTTCCATCCCGGTTATCGCGGCAGGCGGTATCGGGGACGGCAGAGGCTTAGCAGCGGCATTTATGTTAGGTGCAGAGGCGGTGCAGGTGGGAACCCGTTTTGTGGTGGCAAAGGAATCCATTGTCCATGAAAACTACAAGCAGAGATTGATCAAGGCAAAGGACATTGATTCCACCGTAACCGGGCGGAGCCACGGACATCCCATCCGCTGCCTACGGAATAAGATGACCAGAGAATATCTGAAGCTGGAGCAGGAAGGAAAATCCTTTGAAGAGCTGGAATATCTCACCTTAGGCGCCTTAAGAAGAGCGGTGCAGGAGGGCGATGTGCAGGAGGGAACTGTGATGGCAGGCCAGATCGCAGGGATGATTGACAAGGAATTAAGCTGTAAGGAAATTATCGATGAGATGATGGAGCAGGCAGAGAAACTTTTGAAGCTGTAAAAAATAAGGAGCCGCATATGAGTAAGATTGCATTTATATTCCCGGGCCAGGGGGCCCAGTATATCGGCATGGGACAGGATTTTTACGAGAAAACTGAGATAGGAAGGGAGATTTTTGATGAAGCCTCCCGGCTGTTAGGGTTTTCTGTGCCGGATCTGTGTTTTCAGGAAAACGACCGGTTAAACATCACGGAGTATACCCAGGCTGCCATGGTGACGGTGAGCATTGCCATGATGAAGGTTCTGGAGGAGAAGGGGATAAAGCCGGATATGGCAGCGGGCTTAAGCTTGGGAGAGTATGCAGCCTTAGTTGCGGCAGAGGTGATGAGCCTGCAGGATGCCATAACCACTGTGCGTCAGAGAGGAATCCTGATGCAGGAGGCTGTGCCTGCAGGGGTTGGCGCAATGGCGGCGGTATTAGCGCTGGACACGAAAACGATTGAGGAAGTGATCCAGCCCATGGATCAGGTGTGGATTGCCAATTATAATTGTCCCGGCCAGACTGTGATCTCCGGGAAGAAGGAAGCAGTAGAAGCAGCATGCGAGAAGCTTAAGGAAGCAGGGGCTAAGAGGACAATCTTTTTAAATGTAAGCGGTCCCTTCCACTCCGGACTTCTGGAAGAGGCGGGGAAAAAGCTTGGCCAGGTGCTGAAACAGGTTGCAATCAAGGAGCCGGCGATCCCCTATGTGGCCAATGTGACGGCAGAGCTTGTAAGGGATGCCTCTCTGGTAAAGCCCCTTTTAGAAAAGCAGGTATCTTCCTCGGTAAAGTGGCAGCAGAGCGCAGAGACGATGATTTCAGAGGGTGCAGATGTATTTATTGAAATTGGTCCCGGAAAGACATTAGCCGGGTTTATGAAGAAAATTAACCGGAATGTAAAGGTTCTTAATATAGAAAAGCTGGAGGATGTGGAGAAGGCTTTGGAGGTACTGGGAAAATGATGTTAGAAAATCGTGTGGCGCTGGTAACCGGTGCCGGCAGAGGAATCGGAAGGGCCATCGCCCTGAAGCTGGCATCGGAAGGGGCCATAGTAATTGTAAATTATAATGGCTCCGAGAGCCGTGCAAAGGAAGTAGTAAGCCAGATAACAGAGCAGGGAGGAAAAGCAGCTACCTATCAGTGCAATGTGGCAGATTTTGCCGCCTGCGGCCAGATGATGGAGACCATAATAAAGGATTACGGCCATCTGGATATATTGGTTAATAATGCAGGGATTACCAAGGATAATCTGTTAATGAAAATGAGCGAGGAAGAGTTTGATCAGGTGATTGATATTAACTTAAAGGGCGCTTTTCATTGCATGAAGCATGTATCCCGTCAGATGATCAAGCAGAGACAGGGAAGGATCATTAATATCTCTTCTGTATCCGGTGTATCCGGTAATGCGGGCCAGGCTAACTACAGCGCCTCAAAGGCCGGAATCATCGGACTGACAAAAACAGTGGCCAGAGAGATGGCGGCCAGAGGGATTACAGTGAATGCCATTGCGCCTGGTTTTATTCAGACAGAAATGACCGATGTTCTTTCTGATAAGATCAAGGAGTCCATTCTGGAGAAAATTCCTATGAAGCAGTTTGGCGTGCCGGAGGATATTGGAGAGATGGTTTTATTTCTGGCGTCGGATAAGGCCAGATATATTACCGGCCAGGTAATCTGTGTAGACGGCGGCATGGTGATGTAGCAGAGGAAGCGTAACGGTAAATGAGGTAAGGAGAACTAGAATATGAGCAGACGAGTGGTAGTAACCGGCCTGGGCGCAATCACACCCATAGGTAATGATGTAGACAGCTTTTGGGCGGGATTAAAGGAAAAAAGAGTGGGAATTGGTCCCATCACTTATTTTGATACAGCAGATTATAAGGCAAAGCTGGCGGCACAGGTGAAGGATTTTAATCCAAAGGATTATATGGATCCTAAGGCTGCCAGAAGAATGGAGCTGTTTTCTCAGTATGGAGTGGCGGCATCAAAGCAGGCGCTGGAGGATGCAGGGCTGGATATGGCAAAGGAAGATCCTTATATGGTTGGCGTGTCGGTAGGCTCCGGAATTGGTTCTATGCAGGCATTTGAGCGGGATCATAAAAAGCTTTTGGAAAAAGGACCCAGCCGGGTGAATCCTTTGCTGGTTCCCTTAATGATCAGCAATATGGCAGCTGGAAATATCAGCATTCAGTTTGGATTAAAGGGAAAAAATATTAATGTCGTTACCGCCTGCGCTACGGGAACTCACAGCATCGGGGAAGCCTTCCGCGCAATCCAGTATGGGGAGGCGGATGTGATGCTGGCAGGAGGAGCTGAGGCTAGCATCTGCCCCATTGGTGTGGCAGGCTTTTCTGCTTTGACTGCTCTCTCCTTCTCTGAGGATCCTCTCCATGCATCCCGTCCCTTTGATGAGAACCGGGACGGATTTGTCATGGGAGAGGGATCCGGGGTGGTCGTGCTGGAAGCCTTGGATCACGCTCTTGCAAGAGGGGCAAAAATTTATGCAGAGATAGGCGGATATGGAGCTACCTGTGATGCCTACCATATTACCTCTCCGGCAGAGGATGGAAGCGGGGCAGCCAGAGCAATGACTAATGCTATCAAGGATGCAGGGATTCGGCCGGAGGATATCGACTATGTAAATGCCCACGGAACCAGCACCCATCACAATGATTTATTCGAGACAAAGGCCATTAAGCTGGCACTGGGAGATCATGCCCGCAAGGTAAAAATTAACTCCACAAAATCTATGATCGGCCATCTGTTAGGTGCTGCCGGCGGCGTGGAATTTATCACCTGTGTAAAATCCATTGAAGATGGATTTGTCCATGCCACAGCAGGGCTTGAGACAGAAGGGGAGGGCTGTGATCTGGATTACACCAAGGGAGAGGGTGTTTCCATGGAAGTGAATTATGCGATCAGTAATTCCTTAGGATTTGGCGGCCATAATGGAAGCATTGTAGTAAAGAAATATCAGCCATAGCTGGATGGAAGGGCAAAGGGTGAAACGATGGATATTAAAGAGATTATGAAGCTGATTCAGGGGGTCAGCGATTACGGCCTGACCAGCTTTGAATTAGAAGAAGGAAATATGCGGATTTCCTTAAAAAGAGAAAAGGAAACCATTCAGGTCCAGACCCCTGTGCTGGCAGGGGCGGTTGCTGGTTTGGATATGGCAAATATGGCAGGTGTGCCCTTTACGGCTCCAGCTGGTGCTGGGGCGGCTATCTCAGGGGGCACGGCAGAGGAAAAGCAGGGATCGGATCAAGGGGATATTTCCATTGGATCGGACCAGGTGGTAACCTCTCCTCTGGTGGGTGTATTTTATTCTGCTTCTTCTCCAGATGCAGAGCCTTTTGTGAAGGTAGGGGATACCGTTAAGAAGGGCCAGGTTCTGGGAATTATCGAGGCCATGAAGCTGATGAATGAGATTGAAAGCGAATATGACGGGGTGGTGGAAGCAATCCTTATTAAAAATGAAGATGTGGTAGAATACGGGCAGCCCCTGTTTCGGATTCGTTAGGAGGAGATTATGCTGGGAATAAAAGAAATTCAGGAGATTATTCCTCACCGCCACCCTTTTTTGCTTGTGGATCAGATTGAGGAGCTGGAGCCAGGGGTAAAGGCGGTGGGATATAAATCCGTAACCTACAATGAACCATTTTTTGCAGGACATTTTCCACAGGAGCCGGTGATGCCCGGCGTACTGATTGTAGAGGCTTTGGCCCAGACTGGTGCGGTGGCTATCCTGTCAAAGGAAGGGAATAAGGGAAAGGTGGCTTATTTCGGGGCGATTAACAATGCTAAGTTTAAGAGAAAGGTAATCCCGGGAGATAAGCTGCGCTTAGAGTGCCAGATCATTAAGGAGAAGGGGCCGGTGGGCGTAGGGCAGGCCACTGCCACAGTAGACGGCAAGGTTGCGGTTTCTGCGGAATTAACCTTTATGATTGGGTAGATAGAGGAGAAGAGGGAATTATCATGTTTGACAAGATTTTGATTGCCAACCGGGGTGAGATCGCAGTGCGGATTATCCGGGCGTGCAGAGAAATGGGAATTAAGACGGTGGCGGTGTATTCTGAGGCAGACAGAGATTCTCTTCACACCATGCTGGCAGATGAGGCTATCTGCATTGGTCCGGCTCCTTCTTCTCAAAGCTATCTGAATATGGAGCGGATCCTTACGGCCTGTGTGGCCATGAAGGCAGATGCGATTCATCCGGGATTTGGATTTTTATCTGAGAATGCCCGATTTGCCCAGCTGTGTGAGGCATGTCAGATTGCCTTTATCGGGCCTTCTGCTGAGATTATCCACAAAATGGGGAATAAATCAGAGGCGAGAAGAACGATGATTGAGGCAGGCGTCCCAGTAGTTCCAGGCACGAAGGAGCCGGTCTATACGGCTGAGGAAGGATTAAAGCTGGCAGAGTCCATCGGATTTCCGGTGATGATTAAGGCTTCCTCCGGAGGGGGAGGAAAGGGAATGCGGATATCCAGGGGAGCAGAGGATTTCCAGGAAAATTTCCGCAGTGCACAGCTGGAATCCGTAAAGGGCTTTTCCGACGACACCATGTACATCGAAAAATATATCGAAAAGCCGAGACATATCGAATTTCAGATTATGGCAGATAAATATGGGAATGTGGTTCACTTAGGAGAGCGGGACTGTTCCATCCAGCGCCGTCACCAGAAGGTATTAGAGGAGTCTCCCTGTGACATTATCTCAGATGAACTGCGCCAAAACATGGGGGATACTGCGGTAAGGGCAGCCAAGGCTGTGAATTATGAAAATGCAGGAACCATCGAGTTTCTTTTAGATAAAGATAAGAATTTTTACTTTATGGAAATGAACACCAGAATCCAGGTGGAACATCCAGTGACGGAACTGGTAACTGGCCTGGACTTAATCAAGGAACAGATTCTGGTGGCATCGGGAGAAAGGCTGAGTGTAAAGCAGGAGGATATCCACATATCCGGCCATGCCATTGAATGCAGGATTAATGCGGAGAATCCATCCAGAAATTTTATGCCCTGCCCGGGAAGAATCACAAACATTCATTTCCCAGGGGGGAATGGGGTTCGGATTGATACTCATATTTATCAGGATTACCAGGTTCCCCCCACCTATGATTCTATGCTGCTAAAGATGATTGTCCATGGGAAGGACAGAAAGGAAGCGATTCAGAAGATGAGAAGCGCTTTAGGAGAGCTGATCATCGAGGGAATTGAAACCAATGGAGATTTTCAATATGAGATTATCAATCATCCGGCCTTCCAAAAGGGAGAGACGGATACTGGATTTATTCCAGAGTATTTCCCCCAGTATTGTAAGTAGATAAAAAGCGTAATGGTGAAATGGTAAGAGGAAGGAGCTTCGCCCATGCTCAGGGACATGTTTAAGAAAACATACACATTGATTGATACAAAGTACAGCGCGTCAAAGGGGAATAAGGAGAAAGAGCCCAGCATTCCCCAGGGACTGTGGAGAAAATGCAATAAGTGCGGCCAGCCAATCTATGTGGAAGATGTAATGAGTAATCATTATGTCTGTCCGAAATGCGGCGGTTATTTCCGGGTTCACGCATATCGCCGGATCGAGATGCTGGTGGATGAGGGAACCTTTGAAGAGTGGAATCAGAAAATGGAATTTTCCAATCCCCTGGATTTTCCGGGATATGAGAAAAAGGTTCTGGCCGCCAGGGAGAAAACAAAGCTTGATGAAGCGGTGGTTACGGGCAAGGGAGCGATCTGCGGCCAATGGGCAGTGGTGTGCGTCTGTGATTCCCGGTTTATGATGAGCAGTATGGGCCATGTGGTTGGGGAAAAGATTACCCAGGCTATCGAAAGGGCCACCAGAGAGAAGCTTCCTGTGATTATTTTCGCTGCCTCCGGGGGCGCCAGGATGCAGGAAGGGATCGTCTCTCTGATGCAGATGGCAAAGACATCGGCAGCTTTAAAGCGGCATCATGAGGAGGGCCAGCTTTTTATCAGTGTGCTCACGGATCCCACAACCGGGGGTGTGACCGCCAGCTTTGCCATGCTGGGGGATATTATCATCGCAGAGCCCAGAGCCCTGATTGGTTTCGCCGGTCCCAGAGTGATCGAGCAGACCATCGGCCAAAAGCTTCCGGAGGGCTTCCAGCGGGCGGAGTTTCTGCTGGATCATGGATTTGTGGATATGATTCTGGAGCGGAAGGATCAGAAGGATACCATTGGAATGCTCCTTAAGATGCATGGAAGGGAAAAGGGATTTTTCCAGAAGCAAAGGATTTTGGAAAAGGATGAAAGTCTTTCCTACGGATTGAAAGATAAGGTTAAGCCAGCGGCTTCGAAATCTGCCTGGGATACGGTATTGATTTCCAGAAAGGCAGATCGCCCTACGGCTCTTGATTATATTCATGGATTGTTTGACGATTTTATCGAATTACATGGAGATCGGTATTTTAAGGATGACGGCGCCATTGTGGGAGGAATTGCATTCTTTCATGGAATGCCGGTTACGGTCATCGGCCAGGCCAAGGGAAGAAATACCAAGGATAATATCAAACGTAATTTCGGGATGCCCTCTCCAGATGGATACCGGAAGGCATTGCGGCTGATGAAGGAGGCGGAAGCCTTTGGGCGTCCTATTATCTGCTTTGTAGATACTCCCGGAGCCTTCTGTGGATTAGAGGCAGAGGAGCGGGGACAGGGGGAGGCTATTGCCAGAAACTTGTTTGAGATGTCCTCTCTAAAGGTGCCGGTGCTCTCCATTGTTATAGGAGAAGGGGGAAGCGGCGGAGCCCTGGCTATGGCCACGGCTAATGAAGTGTGGATGCTGGAGCATGCTATCTACTCCATTCTCTCCCCTGAGGGCTTTGCCTCTATTTTGTGGAAGGACAGCAAGAAGGCTGCAGATGCTTCCAAGGTGATGAAGATAACCGCTGCGGATCTTTATAGAATGGGACTCATTGAGCAGATAATACCGGAGGAGGAGGAGTTTAATTTAGAAACACTGCCTTCTACCATTCATTATCTGGAAAAGGCCTTAGAAGAATTTTTTATCCGTATGGAAGGAATGGATGGAAGCCAGCTGGCGGAAAGCAGATATAAGAGATTCCGAACAATGTAAAAAATGACAGAAAGCCTGAGAGCAGAGTGACAGCGATGGACTTACTGATGGACAGCATTGGGATCCGATATGGGAGGATAAACCGTGGAAAGGTATTCAGCATTAAAAATAGGCGATTTAGCAGTTAAGTATCCGGTGATTCAGGGTGGCATGGGGATCGGAATCAGCCTTTCCTCCCTAGCAGGCTCTGTAGCAAGGGCTGGAGGGATCGGGCTGATTTCCACAGCTCAGATCGGATTTCGCGAGCCGGACTTTGATAAAAATCCTAAGGAAGCAAACTTAAGGGCAATGGAATCGGAGCTTGCCAGGGCAAGGAGGATTGCCCCGGAGGGGGTGATCGGCTTTAATATCATGGTGGCCACCAGGGATTATGGGGATTATGTGAAAAAAGCGGTGGAGCTTGGGGCAGATGTGATCGTATCCGGAGCCGGACTGCCGGTTAATCTTCCAGAATATGTGAAAGGAAGCAGGGTAAAAATCGCCCCCATTGTCTCCTCCCCCAAATCTGCCTCCGTGATCTGTAAGATGTGGGACCGGAAGTATCACAGGATACCGGATTTTGTGGTGATTGAAGGGCCGCTGGCAGGAGGGCATCTGGGGTTTTCCAGAGAGGCTTTAACCTTGTTCCGGGCGGATCAGAAGGATACGGATCAGGTGTATGACCGGGAAGCCTATGATAAAGAGATATTAGAGATTCTGGCAGTGATAAAAAGCTATGGAGAAGGGTATCACGGTTCGATTCCGGTTATCAGCGCAGGAGGCGTATTTTCCAGAGAGGATATGGCTCATCATATGTCTCTGGGGGTGGACGGCATTCAGGTAGGAACCCGGTTTGTTACCACCACAGAATGTGATGCGCCGGATTCCTATAAGGAAGCTTATATCAAGGCGAAGAGGGAAGATATTGTTATCGTAAAAAGTCCGGTGGGAATGCCGGGAAGAGCTATCTGGAATCCATTTTTGGAGAAGGTCTCAAAAAATCCGGAAACCATAGCCCGCTGCTTTCGCTGTTTAGAGCACTGTAATCCAAAGACAGCCCCTTACTGCATTACCATGGCACTGATTCGGGCAGCTTTGGGAGATGTGGAGAATGGGCTGCTATTTTGTGGATATAATGCTTACCAGTGTGAAAAGATAGAGACGGTTCCGGAGATCATGAAGGATTTATGTGAGTAAATAATGAAATAGAATTAAGGTGGTATAGAAGCCGCTTTCCGATGATAAGATATAATGGACTTATGATCGGAGGGCGGTTTTTATGTTGAATTATCTGTGGTCAGGAATGATTTTATTAGGGGTAGCTTGGGCGGCGATTCACGGAAGGCTGGACGCAGTAACTCTTGGGATGCTGGAGGGGGCCGGGGATGCGGTGTCCCTGGGGATTACTATGCTGGGGGTAATGACATTTTGGTGCGGGATTATGGAGATCGGGCAGCAGTCAGGTCTGGTGGACTGGCTGACAAAAAGGATGGGGCCGGTGCTCCATTTTCTGTTTCCGGGGTTGGATGAGGAAAGTGCAGCTGGGAAATATATAGCAGTAAATATGATTGCCAATATGCTGGGTCTGGGCTCTGCGGCAACGCCTGCCGGTCTGGCGGCCTTTAAGGAGCTGGAGAAGCTGGAGGAGGAAAGAAGAGAGAGGGAAGGGGTTGAAAATGGGAATTTTGTAAACCCAAGGAAAAGCAGCATCAGAAATTTGACTGCCCAGCCAAAAGGGACAGCCAGCAATGAGATGTGCACCTTTCTGATTTTAAATATTTCTTCCTTGCAGTTAATTCCGGTGAATATTATCGCTTACCGAAGCCAATATGGAAGCGCGAATCCGACAGCCATTGTGGGACCTGCGATTGCAGCGACTATGGCAAGTACGCTGGCGGCGGTGGTTTTTTGTAAGGTAATGGATAGAAAACAGAGGAAATCCAAGAAACGGATCCATTTATTGCATGAATAAAGAGAATGTGGTATGCTTGGAATTACAAAACATAATAGTTTTCCTTATAATTTAAAGAAAATGAATGGAAGGAAGGGAATCCATGAAGCCGCTTAAAATTACAACAGGCGCGATGGTCACGGCAATTTTCGGGGTAATGCTTTTACTGAACAGGCAGACGGGCGGTCTTTTTCAGGAGGTCTTATTATTCCTGTATCCAATTCCGATGGTTGCGTATGCTGCACAGTACGGCTGGAAGAGCAGTATTCCGGCTTTTGCCGCTATGACTCTGCTTTCTGTGCTGCTGGGAAATTTTACTGGGATTTTCTACGGGATGAGTCAGGCCTTGATAGGGCTTGTATTCGGCGGGTGTCTGCATCATAAAGTGGATATGACGAAAATACTGTTTGTGGTAATGCTTCTGTCAGCGGCTGTGAATGTTCTTGATATCGCTGTTCTGGGGATTTTGACAGGCTTTGATTTAAATCTGGAAATAGAAGAGATGCAACGGATGCTGAACTCCATGTTCCAGCAGTCCGGCATGGTTGTGCCGGAAACAATGCTGGCAACAGGGTATCTAAAGCAGATCTTTGTGGTATCCATGATCGTACTGGGCGGGATACAGGGATTTCTTGTGTATGAAGTCAGCCTTATGATCCTTCACAGACTCCGTTTCCCAGTGCAGAAGCCGAAATCCATATTCTTATATGCTCCCCCTAAGTGGACAGGCTATGGCGCATTAGTGGCGGTGATTCTTTATACTACAGGGATGACACGGCCTTTCCAACAGGACATGCTACAGAATGCAGTGCTGACCATAGGAACCTTTGGTTATATCTACCTGGTTTGTTTTGGGTTTATAGCTATTTTGCTGACATTTAAGATCTATTTTCCAAGGATGAGATTGTTAAGGGTTATTTTATGTGTGATTTTGCTCTTTCTGTTTCCATTGCTGGAGATGGCGGCAGGCTTTATGTATATTGTAAGCCAATATCACATGTATTTAATGGAACAATATTCGGCGACATCATAATGACGTTTTTCGATACATCCAAATTGCGCTGAGGGCAGTCAGTGTTTCAGAGATCCAAAAAGCATGCCACACTCCAAAAGCGCCCAGCAGCCTGCTGAGAAGAAGGGCGGCAGGGATCATGATTATAATGTATCGCAGCAAAGAGATTTTTAGGGATGAAACCCCATCTCCCAGTCCTTCCATCGTACCGCTTATGGTAACAGAAGCGGCGGAGATGATAAATCCGCAGCAGATGATCCGGAGGGCAGAGCCCCCAAAAGTAATGGTTTCCGGACTTTCTGTAAACAGGCCTATCAAGGGCTCAGACCAAAGCAGGCAGATAACAGTGCCGAAGGCCATGACGCTGAAGGTCAGCAATAAGGCAGTGGAAACGATTTTTTTCACCCGCCCGTATTCCTTTGCACCGTAATTATACCCGATGATGGGCCGTATCCCCTGAACGATACCATTCGCAGTCAGATAGATAAAGGTCTGAAGCTTATAATATATACCCAGGATCAGCACATAGGTCTGAGAAAAACCAGCCAGGATCCCATTTAGTACGGTGATTAACAGGGAAGGCAGGGCGATGGTGATGGCAGCCGGGATGCCTACAACGTAGATTCGCTTACACAGGGAAGGCTCCCAGATACTTCGGCAGAGGGATAGCTTTAAAGGCAGTGGTTTGGTGAAATAGAACATCAGATAAATCACTACCGGGACGATCTGCCCGATCCCAGTGGCCAGTGCGGCGCCGTTAATGCCCATGGCCGGGGTCCAGGGAGTTCCAAAGATTAAAATCGGATCCAGAATAAGGTTGGTAATCCCGCCGCCTAACATGCTGATCATGGAAAGTACCATCTGTCCCTCTGCCTGGAACATCTTTTCTAATGCAATCCCTAAGGTGATGGGGACTGTAAAAAGAAACACAATATAGGAATAGGACAATCCATCCTGGAGAACCACAGGGTCACAGGTGAAAAGCCTTAAAAAGGAAGGAACCATTAAGCTACATAAAACAGTGAGAATCACTCCATGTACCATACTTAACAATATGCCCAGAGATGCGGCATGATTTGCAGATTCCGGCTGTCTGGCGCCCAGATAGTAGGCAGCCGCGGCATTCAGCCCGATACCAAGGCCTACGGCAATGGCATTGATTAAGATCTGCAGAGGGTATACCAGGGAGAGGGCAGTCATGGCATTTTCACTGATTTTGGCTACAAAATAGCTGTCTACGATATTATAAAGGGAATTTACCAGCATGGAAAGGGTCATAGGAAGGGACATAGATAAAACAAGGGAAAAAACCGGCTTTTCTCTCATAAAATCATCACTCACAGCAATCTACCTCCTGTCATTATCAGTAAATAATTAAATCCACACATAAAAAAAGCCACATCAACTGAAAAAGTTAATGTGACGAAAAGTGAACCAAAGCAGTTCAGAAAAATTCACACAGGTTTTAGTTCATTTATCCTATCATAGAAATCCATATCTGTCAAGTAGATCAAAATTAAAAAAATCTAAAAATTGGAAATATTCAAAACCTTCAAAAAAATCGTATTATCACTTGAAATTTCTCCAGGAGAATATTTATAATAGATCTATATTCCTTCAAAAATGGTTTCATAAGAAAAGGGAAGGAGAAATTTTCAGTGGAAAATAAGATAGTAAGATTCGCCTTTCTTTATGATTCAACCCGCTGCATTGGCTGCAATACCTGTCAGATTGCATGTAAGGATATTCATAATCTGGAAAAGGGTATATGGCTCCGCCGGGTAGAGACTGCAGAGTGGACAGATGACAGAAGGACATGGTGGAGGCATGCTTCCCACACCTGCAGACATTGTTCAGGTGCCGCCTGTGTAAAGGCCTGTGGTGCAAAGGCAATTTATTATCAGGAGGATGGGGCGGTCATCATCTCTCCGGAACGATGTACTGGCTGCGGCGCCTGTATACCGGCCTGCCCCTATGGGGAAATACAGATGAGCCAAAGGCTTGGGAGAGCAGTGAAATGTGATTCCTGCTTTGAGGTGAGAAGAAAGGGGAGGAAGCCGGTATGTGTGGAGGCCTGTCTGACTCATTGCCTGGAGGTTAGGGAGGAAGGAGCTACAGGAAAAGCGGATACCAAGCGGGATGCAATGGATGGGCAAATAGAGATGCTAAGGGAATACGGCGATTTTTTCGCCTCAAAGGAAAAAGCCTTTCCTATCCTCCGGCAGTTCCTGGACTGGAGGGATCACGATGAAAGAGAGTGGTCTCTGATGTATGACTTTCTTTTCCGGGGCACAGACGGGGATTTGACATTGCCTTTGTGGGCATCTGTGAGTCAAGGGGAGCAGGTGCTTTTAAATCACACAACCTTGGATATGATCCAGTATTATCACAGGTGGGGATATGAGCCAGCTTGGCTGGAAGGAAATCCTCCGGATTATATTGGAGAGCAGCTGTATTTTCTGGCTTATTTGGCAGAGGCGCCGGGGTCAGGAGAGGCCATCCAAACCTTTCTTACTCAATATACACAAAAGCATATGAAGGCATTGCAGCTGGCAATCACGCAATGCAGAGGAATCTATACGGGATATATTCAATATTTGCATCAGATAGGGAACTTTTTATCCCATTTGTCAGGCGCGGGAAAAGAGTTTTTTCTGTCCGCCTCCAGGAAGGATAGAAGAAAGAGCCTTCGCCCTCCCATCCCTGACAAACCTCCTTATATCGTACCGACTGCTGGTATTAATAATTGCGGCGGCCTTTGTATTATCCGCCCTAAGGTGCAGGAACACTGTATTTTAAGCATTGAAACCAGTCTGGGCAGCCATACGCCCGGGCTGCGGGCCTGTGCCAGGGGAAGAGGGTATCGGAAAACCTTTCTCCATCCGGGCCGCCTCCGCTATCCTATGAAGCGGATTGGGAAGCGGGGGGAAGGGAAATTTGAGCGGATTTCATGGGAGGAGGCCATCGCTCTTTTAATTCATCAGTGGAAAAGGATAAGGGATGATTACGGACCCGGATCCCGGTATGTAATCTATGGGACCGGGGTAACGGGGATTATGAGCCCCGGGCGTCTGGCCAAAAGGCTTTTGGCACTGGACGGAGGATTTCTGGATTTCTATCATTCCTACAGCTCTGCCTGTGTCAGCGAAATATCAGAGTATTTATTCGGGACTGTGGAAAGCACCAGCAGCCCAGAAGACTTGTTGAATACAAAGCTTTTAATTTTGTGGGCGGATAATACGGCAGAGACAATGTTTGGATCCCAACGAAATGAGTACCTGTCTCAATTAAAGGCCAGGGGAATAAAAATAATTGTGATTGATCCAAGGCTGAGTCAGACAGGGGTGGCTTACGCTGATGAATGGTATGCCATAAAACCATCCACCGATGCTGCTTTAGCAGATGCCCTAGCTTACGTGATCTGGTCTGAGGGGTTACAGGATCAGGCCTTTATGGATCGGTATTGCATCGGGTTTGATGAAGACCATATGCCGGAGGGAATTCCGAAAGGGGAGAGCTATTACAGCTATCTTTTCGGAGAGAAGGACGGGATCCCCAAGACGCCGGAATGGGCGGAGAAAATAACCGGGATCGAGGCAGAGCGGATCCGAAGCCTTGCCAGAGCCTATGGCAGGACAAAGCCAGCCTGTATCGCTGCCGGCTTAGGCGCTCAGCGCCATGGGAATGGAGAGCAGTCGGCGAAGGGGATCTGTATGCTGGCCTGTCTTACAGGAAATATCGGTATCCCAGGAGGAGGAACCGGTGGAAATGCCAGCGTGATTACAGAGCATAAAAGAATCCAGTTATTTGGAAATCATGTAGAGAATCCATACCCGGGGAAGATCCCGGTCTTTCTCTGGACAAAAGCCATCTCCCATGGAAAGGAAATGACTCCTGAAAAAGATGGGATTCGCGGGATGGAGCGATTATCAAGCGATATTAAGATGATTTTTTGCCTGGCAAGTAATACTCTGGTGAATCAGCATTCGAATATCAACCATACCATCCAGCTTTTAAAGGATGAGAGCAGGTGTGAATTCATCCTGTGCAGCGATATTTTTATGACTCCAAGTGCCAGATACGCAGATCTGCTTCTGCCGGCAGCTTCTGTGCTGGAGGGGGAAAATATTACCGCTCCATGGACAGGAAGCAATTATTTATTAAAGAATAATCCAGTGATTCCGCCGCTGTTTGAATGCCGTTTTGAGTGGGAATGGTTAAAGGAAGTGGCAGAGGGACTGGGACTTTACCAGGAGTTTATCGATAAAAAGCCGGGGCTTGGCCAGTGGCTTCGGGAAAGCTATGAGATATTACAAAGGGAGGAGACAGATCTTCCGGATTATGAGACCTTTTGCAGGATGGGCGGCTGGCAGTTTCAGGATCCAGTCTGCAGGGTCGCCTTTGAACCTCAGATTCAGGATCCGGAAAACCACTCCTTTCCCACGCCATCGGGGAAAATAGAGATCTTTTCCAGACGACTGTATGAAATGGGAAGGCCGGAAGAGATTCCCGGAATTCCAAAGTATATTCCCTGCCCGGAAGGGCTGGAGGATCCCAAAAGGGATTTATACCCTTTGCAGCTTATTGGCTGGCATACCAGAAGGCGATGCCATTCCATTCATGATAATAATGAGTGGCTGGAGGAGATCGAGGCGCCAGAGGTATGGATCCATCCGGAGGATGCAAAGGTGAGGGGAATTCTGGATGGAGATATGGCAGAGGTAACAAACAGCCGGGGCTGCGTCCGGATACGGGCAAAGGTAACTGGAAGAATCCGGAAGGGAGTGGCGGCCATCGCCCAGGGAGGCTGGTATACTCCAGACAGTCATGGGACAGATATCCGGGGAAGCATTAATGTGCTGACCGATGACGCCTGTCCTACGCCTCTGGCCAAAGGGAATCCCCAGCACACCAGCCTGGTGGAAATCCGCCTGGCAAGGGATGCTGTCTGAAAAAGAATTAAGGAGGAGAGAAAGGATGGAAAAGAAAAAAATTACCGTGCTGTGCTATCAGAAATGCACCACCTGTAAAAAGGCCTTAAAATGGCTGGATGACCAGGAGATCGCCTATGAGACCAGGGAAATCAAGGAGAAAAATCCTACAAAGGAGGAGTTAAAGAAATGGTACCAAAAGAGCGGACTTCCATTAAAGCGGTTTTTTAATACCAGCGGAAACCTGTATAAGGAGCTGTCATTAAAGGATAAGCTGCCTCATATGACAGAGGAGGAGCAGCTGGAGCTTCTGGCCACAGACGGAATGCTGGTAAAGCGCCCTCTGGTAGTGGCGGAGAATGGAGTATTAACCGGATTTAAGGAAAATGAGTGGAAAAAGACTCTTCTGGGCGAGGAAGATATATAAATGTATTAAAATAAAATATGGAAATAGAAAGGAGAATGACATGAAGTATGTAATTCTTGGCGGCGTTGCAGCCGGAACAAAGGCAGCAGCAAAATTAAAGCGGTGTGACCGGCAGGCAGAGGTAAAGGTATTTACAAAAAGCGGTGATATCTCCTATGCCGGATGCGGCCTTCCCTATTATATCGGCGGCGATATCCCTACCAGAGACGGGCTGATCGTGAATACTCCGGCGAAATATGCAGGCTTGACAGGAGCTCAGGTTTTTACGGGATGTGAGGCAGTAGAGGTGCATCCGGAGAGTAAAGAGGTAACACTTAAAGGAGCTTCCGGGGAGACCTTTACAGAAAGCTATGATAAGCTGATTATTGCCACTGGGGCAGTTCCCTTTGTCCCGCCGGTGGAGGGCAGAGAGCTTCCAGGGGTATTCTCTGTGCGCACACCGGAGGACGCGGTGAATATCCGGGGATATATCGAGGCAAAGCATTGCAAAAGGGCGGTGGTTTGCGGTGCAGGCTTTATCGGGCTTGAGGTGGCGGAAAATCTTATGGCCCAGGGGCTTTCTGTAACAGTCATTGACGCCATGTCCCAGATTATGCCCAATGCCTTTGATCCGGAGATGGCGGACTATGCAAAGCGTCAGCTGAAAAAAGCGGGCATGAGGATACTGACAGCCACCAGCCTTAAGGGGATCCAGGGAACGGACAGGGTAGAGGAGGTTTTGACCGATAATGGAAGCCTGCCGGCAGATCTGGCAGTGATGGCCATCGGCGTTCGTCCGGCCACTGGATTTTTAGAAGGCTGCGGCCTGGAGATGGTAAAGGGAACTATCCTGGTGGATGGGGATATGAAGACCAATCTTCCGGATATTTATGGGGCTGGAGACTGCACCATGGTGAGAAACAGGATGACAGGAAAGCCTCAATGGTCTGCCATGGGTTCCACGGCGAATCTGGCTGCCCGGGCCATGGTAAAGAAAATGTACGGAGCTAAGAAGGGCTATGAGGGCTGTATGGGCACAGGAGTGGTCCGTCTTCTTCCAGATCTGAATGGAGGAAGGACAGGGCTGACGGAGGCCCAGGCCAGGGCAGAGGGATATGAGACGGTATCGGTGGTCTGTGTTCTGGATGATAAGGCTCACTATTATCCAGGGGCTTCCTCCTTCTTTGTGAAGCTGATTGCAGAGAAGAAAAGCCGTCGGCTGCTGGGGATCCAGGTGCTGGGCGCCGGTGCAGTGGATAAGATGGTGGATATCGCAGTAACCGGAATCTCCCAGAACATGTGCATTGATGAGTTTGACACCATGGATTATGCATATGCGCCTCCATTTTCCACTGCCATTCACCCCTTTGTTACAGCCTGCTATATTTTGGAAAATAAGATGGATGGAGAGCTGGAAAGCATGAGTCCGGCAGAATACGCTCAGGGGGGCGCTAAGGATTACCAGGTGCTGGATGTACAGCCGGCGCCGTCGATTCCTAATGCACGCTGGATTGATTTGGGAAAGGTGACCGGGCCCATAGAGGGACTGGAAAGGGATGCAAAGCTGCTTCTGGTCTGCGCCAAGGGAAAGAGGGGGTATTTCCTTCAGAACCGTCTGAAGGCCTTTGGGTATACCCATACCCTGGTATTAGAGGGCGGTGTTACCTTTAATGAGGTAAGAGTTCCCCGGAATGGGGCGAAGCTTTCCCCGGAGGAGATTAAGAGGGTAAAAGGACTGGGCTGTCTTCAGGATAAGCGGTATGAGGACGTGTTTAATGTTCGGGTTATCACAAGAAATGGAAAGATTACGTCTAAGGAGCAGCAGCGGATCGCAGAGGCGGCAGAGCGGTTCGGATCCGGCCAGGTGGCTATGACAACCCGTCTGACTATGGAAATCCAGGGTGTTCCCTATGACAACCTGGAGCCGGTAATGGAATTCCTGAAGGAGGGAGGTTTAGAAACCGGAGGGACCGGATCAAAGGTGCGCCCCATTGTGTCCTGTAAGGGAACTACCTGCCAGTATGGACTCATCGATGCCTTTGCCCTGTCTGAAAAGCTTCATGAATTATTTTACATAGGCTATCACCAGGTTTCGCTGCCTCATAAATTTAAGATCGCTGTAGGAGGCTGTCCGAATAATTGTGTTAAGCCAGATTTGAATGACTTAGGTATCATCGGCCAGAGGGTGCCGGAAATTGACCGGGCGAAATGCCGGGGCTGCAAGATATGCCAGGTGGAAAAGGCATGCCCCATCCACATAGCAAAAATGGAGGATGCTAAGATTACAATTCCCACAGACAAATGCAATCACTGTGGCCGCTGTATCGGAACCTGCCCCTTCGGCGCAGTAAATGAAGGAACTGCAGGATACCGGGTATACATTGGAGGACGCTGGGGCAAGCAGGCAGCAGAGGGGCGGATGCTGGATAAGCTTTTTACCTCAGAGGCAGAGGTTCTTGATCTAACCGAGCGGGTAATTCTTTTCTACCGGGATGAGGGCGTTTCGGGAGAGCGGCTTGCAGATACCATCGCCCGCCTGGGATTTGATTATGTTCAGGATAAGCTGTTAAACAGCAAGATAGATAAAAATAAAATATTAGAGAAAACTGTGGTGGGAGGAGCAACCTGTTAAAAAGCTCCTGCACAGAGATAAAAAAATGCCTCCGGATTTTCCGGAGGCATAAATTAATTCAAGGAATCCTTTACTGTACAACATCCTTTGTTAAGATGGAAACGCCGGTGTCAATGTACTCGGGAGCTACGCTGCCGCCATTAATTGCGGTGATTGCAGCATACATTCCTTCATAGCCCATAACGTCAGGATTCTGAGCCATGGTGCAGATTAAAGCGTCGTCCTTGATCAGCTGGATTACTGCATCGGATTTATCCATACCAGCAGCGATGATGCTGTTGCCTTCTTCTGCTACTGCATTTCCAACACCAACACAGGATCCTTCATTTGCGCCAAAGAGGGCAACACAGCCCTGGGAGATAAAGTTAGCGGCAGCGTCCTTTGATTTGGCAGCATCGCCGTCTGCATACTGGGTTTCAAGAATCTCAAAAGCAGTCCCTTCGAAAGCAGAGCGGAAGCCCTCGTCACGGTCAACAGTGGAGGTGGTAGCTGCATTTACAGATACAATACCGATCTTGCCTTCCTCAATGCCCTTTTCCTTTAATGCTGCCAGAACCTGCTCTCCTGCAGTCTTACCAGCAGAGCGGTTGTCGGTTCCTAATCTCTGTACACAGGGATAGTTGGCAAAGGAGTCTACCTGTACGATCTTAACTCCAGCTTCATCGGCCTCCTGAAGAGCAGCCGTGATGGCGTCAGGTCCATTGGCAGAAACAAGGATTGCAGTAGCACCATCTGCTACAGCATTATTTACACACTCAATCTGCTTTGCGTCATCCTTTACATCCGGGGCAATCCACTTATACTCGCAGCCTAATTCTTCTGCTGCCTGCTGGCATCCCTTGTCCATATTAACCCAGTGCTGATCCATAGAGTCAATGGTAATTAATACCACCTTCTGTCCAGCGCCATCTCCTGGCTTTGCGATATCGCCGGTTTCGCCGGAAAGCATATCATTGGCCGCTGCAGGAGCTTCCTCCTTCTCTGCCTCTGTCTCCGGAGCCTCCTCCGCCTTGGTTTCCTCTTTGGTCTCTTCCTTTGCCTCGGTTGCCGCTGCAGTAGTAGTCTCTGCCGGAGCTGCCGTAGTCTCATTGGAGGAGGAGGAACAGCCTGCTAACAGAGTAGCTGCCATGGCTGCTGCCATCATAAGAGATAATGCTTTTTTCTTCATAATACAATACCTTCCTTTCTTAAACCTTTGTTTTATTAAAAGCATAAATTGCTTTTAAACAGGATAAATGGGGACATTAGCTGGCCTTGTGCTTTTTCGCCTTGCCCTTTCCGGTTCTCACGATAACATCCAGAAGAACCGCTACTACAACGATAATACCGATGACAATGTTCCGAATCGCCACCGGAGCGCCTGCGAACTGAAGCCCATTCTGGAGAACGCCCCAGATGGCAGCGCCGATGACAGTTCCTAACAGGATGCCGGATCCGCCTAATGTGGATACGCCGCCGATTACAGAGGCAGCCACCGCATACATCTCATAAGAGGTGCCAGCGTCCATGGTTCCAGTACCAGTGGACGCACAGGTAATTAAGCCGGTGATGCAGGCGCAGAAGGCGGAAACCACATATACGTAGATAATAGTGCGGCTTACATTTACACCAGAGAGCCTGGCTGCGTCAATATTACTTCCTGTGGCGTAGATATGGCGCCCTGTCCGGGTACGCCCCATAATGTAATTAAAGAATGCCCATACAATAATAGCAATCCAGAATGCGCTGAAAATACCGGCTATCTTTCCGCTGTAGAAAAAGGTACGGAAGCCCTTGGCAGCTTCACCGATGGAATCGGTATTATAATTGCCGTTAACAATCTGGGCGATGCCTCTTGCAATGGTCATGGTTCCCAGAGTTGCGATAAATGGCGGCAGCTTACACTTGGATACCAGAATGCCGTTTACATACCCCACGATCAGACAGCAGACCAGGGTGATAAGCACAGCTACCCAGGGATTCACCCCATGGCACATCAAAGTGGCGCTGATCATGCAGCTCATGCCTACCACAGAACCGATGGAAAGATCAATATTTCCAGTAAAGAGTACAAAGGACTGCCCTACACCGGTTAAAAGGGTAGGCGCGATCTGGCGCAGCAGATTCGCGATATTGCGGTAGGTAAAAAAATTAGGGTTGATAAAACCAAACAGCATACATAAGACCGCTAAACCAATGGTTACTGTGATTACCTGTCCCATGCCCCGCTGGGATAAAAACCGCTTTACCGGGCTGAGGTTTTTCTCACTTGCGTTACTCATATTTTCCTCCATATATTAAGCTTTTCCTGAAAGCTATTTTTTCTCAAACTGGGTTGCCTTGGTTAAGATCTGATCCTGGGTGGCTTCCCCTGCCATAAACTCTCCTGTAATACGTCCGTCACACATAACCAGGATCCGGTCGCTCATCCCTAAAACCTCCGGCATTTCCGAGGATACGAACATAACGCCGATGCCGCTTTGCTTTAACTGATTCATCAGATTATAAATTTCAACCTTTGCAGCCACATCGATTCCTCTGGTAGGCTCATCAAAGATTACCACACGGGATTCTCTTGCCAGCCACTTAGCTACCACGATCTTCTGCTGATTCCCTCCGGAAAGGCTTCCTGCATCTACCTGGGCATTGGGCAGCTTGATTTTAAGGGACTGGACAGACTGGTCCACCATCTCCTTTTCCTTTTTCCGGTTAACCGTGCCAAGGGGTCCGCTGCTCAGCATATCCAGATTGGGGAGAGCAATATTATCAGAAATACTCAGCCTGGTACATAATCCATCCTTTTTCCGATCCTCTGGCGCAAGCACCAGCCCGGCCCGGATGGAGTCCGCCGGACTGTGGATGATTACCTCATTCCCATCGATGAATATCTGCCCGCTTTCCTTTGGGTCAATTCCAAAGATCGCCCGGGTGGTTTCGGTCCGCCCGGCGCCCATCAGCCCGGCGATTCCCACGATCTCCCCTTCATATAATTCCAGATTCACGTTCCGCACCAAGGGCCCGGCATTTAGGTTTTTTACCTCCAGAATCTTTTTTCCCTTTTTACAGGCTACATGGGGGAATTTTTCCTTGATCTCATGGCCCACCATATTGGCGATGATCTCATCCATTTTATTAATATCGTAGGGCATTTCCGTGATGAAATGTCCATCCCGCATAATAATCACCCGATCTACGATATGCTGCAGCTCTTCCAGCCGGTGGGATATGTACACGATGCCGATGCCGTCCGCTTTCAGCTGGTGGATGATTTTAAACAAATCGTCGATTTCCTTGGAGGTCAGGGCGGACGTGGGCTCATCCATGATCAGTACCCGGGCATTCTGGGAAAGTGCCTTTGCAATCTCCACCATCTGCTGCTTGGAGATAGCCAGATCGCTGACCTGGGCCTTGGGATCAATATCGATATTTAATTTATTCAGGATTTCCCTGGTTTCTTCATTCATCCGGTCATTGTCCAGACGCTCCTTTTTAACCAGCTCTCTCCCCAGAAAGATATTTTCTGCAACGCTTAAATGGGTGCACATATTTAATTCCTGGTGAATGATGGCCACACCGGCGTCCTTTGCCTTATTGGCATCCCATTCCTTTACCGGCTTGCCAAACAGGAGGATTTCCCCATCATCCCGCTGATAAACTCCGGACAGAATCTTCATCAGGGTAGACTTGCCTGCTCCATTTTCTCCTAATAGGGCCAGAACCTCGCCGGAGTAGAGATTAAAGCGCACATCATCCAGTGCCTTTACCCCGGGAAACTCTTTCATGATACCTGTCATTTTTACCAGCTCTTTGCCCGCCGGCGCAGGAGTTCTCTTTTCTTCCATACCTGCTCCTTCTCTTATTGTGGGATATTTTGCAACATGGCTTCTATCCGCAGACAGCATTCCATCATGGCCCGATCCGTGTGGTAAATACACTTCCACTGATTTCCGGTATCAGGAATCAGCGGCGTGCCGTCCCGGCTTAAAAGCTGTCTGGATTCCCCGGCTGCGGGATTATAGAAATACTTCTGATCAAACTCCCACAGCTCCATAAACTTTTCTAAATAACGGATATCACCCGTTACCTCAAACGCATCAAAAAATCCGGTAAGGGATTCAAAGTTCTGCCACCATTCTTTATCCGTGACAATGAGCCGTCCATCGTGGAGTCCGTCCCGGTAGATCCCTCCGTACTGGTGATCCCATCCATTTGCCACAGTGTAGTCTGCAAATTTCCTGGTCAGCTCTCTGGCAGGGGGCTGTCCTAATACCTCATAAGCCCGGTTCAGCAGCCAGGTCAGTTCGATATTATGACCATAGGAGGTGGTGTCCATAGGATTTCGGTTGGCGCTTTCCGGATCCCGGTCATAATTCCAGGTCCGCCGGATAGAGATGGCGGGCTTGGGAGTAAAATCAATCTGGAATTGATTCCTGCCGCACCAGAAGTCATAGTCCACCATATGGTTTAAAACCACGGAGATAATCTCCTCCAGCGCCCGGCGGTGAACCTCCTTGCCGCTGGCCTCATAAAGGGTGGTGTAGGCCTCCATGGTGTGCATGTGGATATCAAGAGATTTTAAATCTCCGCCATACACCCCTGGGCTCTCTAAGGTCCAGTCCTCCTGGAAATTTTCAAAATATCCGCCATACAGGGTATCGGCAGCATACTTTTTCAGCGCGTCGAAGGTGCGCTCCGCGTAATCTAATCCCCGGGGATCCTTCGTTGCAAGATAATATTCTGCCAGGGCGTAGATGGCAAAGGTTTGTCCATATACCAGCTTGCCATTATCCAGCACCTGGCCCTGGCGGTTGGTCACCCAGGCCCAGCCTGTGTTCTTTTTATCCCAGAAATGGTCAATAAAGAAGGATACTCCCTGCTCTAGCGCGGATTTGCAGTCCTCCTCCCAGCCATAGCGCTTTGCCAGGCCATTCCGCAAAAGAGCGGAAAATCCCCAGATCATCCTGGTCTGGGTCACGATCATCTTATCTGTAGGTGTTAAGACAGCCAGCTCCTTCATGGGATTTCCATCTGCGTCAAAGCAAACCAGATAGCCGCCATAATCCCGGTCAATCCCATGAGAAAGCCAGAAAGGAACGCTTTTTTTCATAAAGCCTTCCATTTCTGACTGGATGGTTAGCAGTTTTTTTGTTAAGTCTTTCTCCATTTGCCCGCCCCTTTTCTGATTTTATTCAGGTTTTAGACATTATAGCAGACAAGACTTTTTTTGTAAGGGGAGATTATTCAGAATTAGGTAGATATTTTTCAGAAGATTCGGCTGATAATTCCATATTCTTCCGGGTGGAGAGAGACGA
The DNA here is from genome assembly GCA_951800145.1 of uncultured Lachnospiraceae bacterium. Taxonomy (GTDB): domain Bacteria; phylum Bacillota; class Clostridia; order Lachnospirales; family Lachnospiraceae; genus Caccovicinus. The sequence goes on from CATOJE010000002.1 coordinate 37,248, forward strand.
TATTCTGTCCGTTTTTGATGACCTCGATCCGGTCTGACAGGTAGAGGCAGTCCGTAATATAATTCGTCAAAAGCAGAATACTGATACCAGATTCCTTTAGAGCCTTTAACCGATCCAAAATATAGTTCCGGCAGCGCATATCTCCGTAGGCAAAGGGTTTTTTTATAATCAGGATCTTTGGATGAAACAGGCTGATTTTATTGTATACCAGACCGTACTTTTCTCTCAGGGTCATCCCGCCGATATGCCGCTCATCCACTAAATCTCCGGCCTCCTGGTAGTATTCATTGCGGACGCTGTGGATAAAGGCAGACTTTAATACGCTCCTTTTCAGCTTCCGATCCAGAAGGAAGCTGAGGTTTTCCAAATAGGACATTTCCTGAAATAAAAAGGTTTCTGTGGGATTATCGTCCAGGATAATCATGCCCCGATCCAGACAGTCTCCCTTTTGCTTTCGGATGTCCCTTCTCTGGCAGAGAATCCTTCCCTCATAGTCGGTTTCCACACCGGTCAGGATGTGCAGCAGCTCGTCTGTCACCTGATTGTCTGAATCCAGCAGAGTGATGCATTCCCCCGGGCCGGCACTTAAATTTAAGTGCCGGATCGCTGTACAGGAAAGACTATCCAGCTGGAAAACAGGCTCCCCGGCGACCTGGCATCGGTAAGCCTTATAGCCCTCAAAGGACAGTACATAGGGGGCAAAGGAGTCCTGGTTAAAATCCTGTTTTTCGAAGATCCGTTTGATCCTTCCGCTGGAAAACAGAGCGATCCGGTCGCATACCTCAAACATGATCCAGTGATGGTAACAGATATACAGGGAGGCCACATTTAGCTTTTTCAGCTTTAAGAGAAACTGATGAAACTTCTCATAATCTGCCTGGCTGATGATCTTTTCCGGACTTAAAAGGATAAGAAGGCGGCATCCCATCAGGTAAGCCTTGGCCGCCTCTACGATAATACGTTCCATGGTGGACAGCCTGGAAACCCGCTGATTTAAATTGATATCAAAGGACAGCTCCTTAAACACCCTGAGAGCCTGCTCCATAAGCACCGCCTCATTGATTACATACTTGCGAAAGCCAGGGCGCATTACAAAAATATTGTCAGCGATGGAGAGATCCTGAATCAGGGAGCTTTTTTGATCAATGGTGTAAACCTTATTATCCGAGTAATCGCTGTTTAAGTAGCTGTTAACCAGCTGCCCTTCAAAGTAGATTCTTCCAAAATCAATGGGAAGATTTCTGGCAAGAAGCTTTAAGAGCTCACTTTTTCCACGGTCATTAACAGAGACCAGGCCCAGGATTTCTCCTTCACAGATATAAAAGGAAAAATTATCCAGATAAGTAGCCCCCTCCTCCTGTCTTGTTACATTTTCAAATCGCACAATTTCTTTTTTCATAATTGGCTTAATCCTTTACTACGGGAAGGGTGATCTCCGCGTCTGTACCTGCATTTGGCTGGCTGTAAATATAGATTCCGTATTCTTCTCCGAACAGGAGCTTGATCCGGTTGTTTACATTGCGCACAGCGATGCCATTTCTGCTGCTGCCCTCTGAGTCATCCTCCAGGCGGAGGGAGCGCAGGGTCTCATTCATCTCCTTCACCTGATCCTTCCCCATGCCGATCCCATCATCGGAAATCATGATTATCAGATGGCAGTCCGTCATGGTGATCTTTATGGTCAGCTTTCCAGTACCGATCTTCTGCTCCAAACCGTGGTAAATAGCATTTTCCACAATGGGCTGCAGAGTAAGCTTTGGTATCTGGCAGCGGAGAACCTCGTATTCATCGTCACAGTCATAGCTCACATTGAATTTCAGCTTATCACCGAACCGGAATTGCTGGATGTAATAATAATTTTCCACATTTGCCAGCTCCTCCTCCAGGGATACCAGGTTATTTACCTGGGAGATGGTATAGCGGAAATAGGTGGCAAGAGCCTCTGTCATTTCTGCAATAGTATCCACTCCCGCGATCACTGCCTCCGCCCGGATTCCCTCCAGTGTATTGTAGAGGAAGTGGGGGTTGATTTGATTTTGGAGAGCCAGATATTCTGACTGCTTTTTCGAGGTGCTGATCAGCTTATTCTTGTCCAAAAGCACAAAGAAGCGCTGGAACATGGCCTGCTCCTCCGGGCTTAAGGGATATTCCAGATTATAAATATCCTCATAGCTGTCCCCCTTGGCGAACATGGATTTGATCCGGTTATTCAGCATAAGGGGACGGTAAATTTCCCGATATCCGTAGTACATTAACAGAAGGAAAATAAACGTCAGCGCCGCGGAAAAAATTTTAACATTAACATAGGCGCTTTCCTGAATAAAAATAGCAAGAAGGAGGGCCAGCATAAAAATCATGGAAGCGATGGCAAAGCAGCGGATTCGGTTTAAAAGATATCCTTTGTTTCTCATGAATAAATTTTCCTGTATTCTCCCGGCTTCAACCCGGTATATTTAATAAAGCATTTGGTAAAGTATTTTACATCTCCGTAGCCAACCTTTTCGCATACCAGATGCATTCCATCATTGGTGGAGATCAATAGCTTCTTTGCAGCCTCCATACGGGCCGACTGTAAAAATTCCAGAAAGGAAGCGCCGGTTTCCTTCTTAAAAAGTGTGCTGAAATAATTAGGAGCAAAACCGGCCATGGCGCTTACCTCCTCTAAGGTTATGGGCTTTTGATAATTGTCTTGGATATACTGCTTGGCCAGCCGGATCGGCTTATTATCCTCAGAGCGCTTTACCTCTACCGCATTTTTAAAGGAGGTGCAGATGGTATTAGCCAGGTGGCTGAATAGCCGCTGAAGATTAGGGCAGTCATCTGCTGACTGGTTAAATGTATCCATAAAGCTCTTCTCATTTTCAATATTTATTTTTTTACTTTTCATGTAGAAGAGATAGAGGTTACAGACCTCCTTTGATAGTTGGAGTACCTCATAGCCGGTAACCTTCGGATCCGCCTGAAGCTGCTCCTTCAGGCGGTAAATCACCGTCCGCATCTCTACCACATTTAAGCTTTCCAGCGCCCGCTCAAGGTCCTTATTAAAGCGGTGGAATTCATCGCTGCTGATAAAATCAGAGCTGCGCTTTTGATGAAAATCCACACATTCCAGTACCCTTCCTGTCCCATTGATAATCCTTTGGTGGAGCATAAAACGGGCCTGGGACAGAGAGTGGCGGATCTGGCGTCCTCCGTTCCATGGGGCGGCCTCTCCTGCGCCGATGGTGATTTCGATCTCCTGGATAATGGATTCCAGAGTTTTCAGGGCATCCAGCATCTGGCGGATCCCTCTGCGGATATTTTTCAGTGCCTCCTCATTATAATTCATTAAGATATAGGTGGTGGAGCACTCCACATAAATTTCGTAGTCAAAGCAGTCCGGGGCCAGAAGCTGCGAGGTTAAATCAGTGGCTTTATTTGCCAGGAAGGTAAGGTTGCTGTCATCGTGGCCGATATTGTCAAATTTAATCCCGATCACCTGAAATAAGCCTTCACGGAAATGGAAATGAAACTGGCTGTTTACCACGCTGATGGACTGTTCTGAAGCCTGGTGTAAGCTGCTGTAAATGATCTGCGAGATAAAGCTGGTGCGGAGCCTGCCGGCATCGTTTTTTAACACTAGGCGGACCCGCTCCTCGAAGCTGAGCTGCTCATGCTTTTCCTTGTAGATCGTGACGATCTTTTTTAAGGTATCCCGCAGCTCCTCCTTGCGGATGGGCTTTAAGAGGTAATTCCGGACGCCGTAGCGGATGGCAGTCTGGGCATATTCAAAATGACGATATCCGCTGATAATAATGATCTCCGTATCCGGAGAATGCTCCTTGATTCTGGCGATCAGCTCCATCCCGTCGATTCCCGGCATGCGGATATCTGTGATAATAATATCCGGCTTATGCTCCAGAGCCTCCTTTATGGCAGACAGTCCATTAGAAGCAGTGGCTACCACCTGAAGTCCTAAATTTTCCCAGTCAACCAGTTTTAAAATCAGCTGGCATATTTTTTCTTCGTCATCTGCAATCAAAACCTTCAGCATACCTGTATCCTTTCCAAACCTTCTCCTATGTAACAGTTTACCATTTTTAAAAAGCTTTTACCAGAGGTTTGAATGAAAATGGCTATTCTGATCAGTTTGGCGCTGCAGCCCTCGGGTTTTCTGTGACTTTCACTTACAGGAAACGCATCGGGAGATACTATCTATGAACAGGATCAACCAGTTCATCTAAGGAGGCAAACCGATATCCCATATCCTCCCATTTGGTAAGAAGCTCATCCAGGATCTGCCCATTGGTTTTTGATGTGCTGTGGAGGAGAACGATGGCGCCTGGATGGATCCGCCCCAGAAGCTTTTGGAAGGCCTCCTCCCTGGTGGGCTGCTTATCCTCATACCAGTCCACATAGGCCAGACTCCAGAAGAAGGTCTGATAGCCCATATCGCTTGCCATCTTCAGATTTGCTTCGCTGTATTTTCCCTGAGGAGGCCGGTAATACTTTTTCATAGTCTGTCCGGTGGTTTGCTGGTACAAGGTCTCTAAGTCCCTCAGCTCCTTCTCAAAATCTTCCTTTCCGGAGATCTTCGACATATCCGGATGGTGATAGGTATGGTTTCCCACATTGTGTCCCTCTGCTACCATCCGCTTTACCAGCTCCGGGCTGGTTTCTAAGTAATTGCCCACTAAAAAAAAGGTGGCTGGGGCATTGTGCTTTTTCAGCGCATCCAGGATGGCAGCAGTATTTCCATTTTCATACCCTGCGTCAAAGGTCAGATATAAGACCTTATCCTCTGTATCCCGGGCATAATAGGCATGGTACTGCTTTAAATAATCCATGGAGGCATTAGCTACCGGGGGCTTTCCCTCCTGCTGGAAGCTTAAGCCCCAGTTCCCCTCCTGGGAGGCAGGAAGGATGGCATCCCCCTCCAGGGCTGCCTGGACTCCGGCGGACTCCGGATTATGCCTGGTGAGGGAGGTAACTGCGTAGGCTGCCAGATTCCCGATCACAAAGGAAAAGATAAACAGCTCTGCAGCGGCGATGGCCTTCTTTAAGCTTCGCTTATGTTCGATATAGCGGGAAAAACGTCTTGAAAGATAAGATAATTTGAAAAGAGGCGGGAAGCGACGCATAGATTAATGTCCTGATTTCATAGGTTTTGTTCATTGTATGAAAATCCCATAGAAATTATGTCAGAAGGAAGGGGTCAAAAGGAAGCTTGACCCCTCCCGGTTTTTAAAATCGAAATACAGCTGTCCCATAGGCGGGGAGAGGATAAGTCACAGAGTAGGGCTGGCCGTCGCATTCTCCCTTTTCTGCCTTATAAGGAATCCCCTTAGGAAGCATTCCCTCCTCTGAATTTAAGATCAGGCTGTACCGCCCCTTGCCAGGAACACCTACCCGGTAGTCCGGCCGTTCCATGGGGGTGAAGTTGATGACAAAGAGCAGATTTTTTTTATTAGTTTCATCCCGGCGGATAAAGGAGAAAATGCTTCGATCTCCATCATTGGCATTAATCCACTGGAAGCCATTCCAGTCATTATCCTGCCGGTAAAGAGCCGGATATTTCTTATACAGGTGAAGAAGGTCTTTTACATAGGACTGAAGGGAATGGTGCTGGTATTCCTCAGTGAGATACCAGTCTAAGGAAACCTTTTCATCCCATTCATGCCACTGACCAAAATCCTGCCCCATAAATAACAGCTTTTTACCAGGATGGCCCATCATAAAGGTGTAGCCGCATTTTAAATTGGCAAATTTATCTTCATAAATGCCGGGCATCTTGTTTATCATCGAGCATTTTAAATGGACCACCTCATCATGGGACAGAACTAAAATATAGTTTTCACTGGTAAAGTAGGTGAGCCCAAAGGTCATTTTATTGTGATTATATTTGCGGAAATAGGGATCCAGCTTCATGTATTCCAGAAAATCATGCATCCATCCCATGTTCCATTTAAAGTTGAAGCCCAGACCCTGATCCTCCGGCGACTTTGTCACATTAGGCCAGGCGGTGGACTCCTCAGCGATGATAATGGCACCGGTTTTCCTGCCATTTAATACACTATTTAAATGCTTAAAGAACTCGATGGCCTCCAGATTTTCATGTCCGCCGTATCGGTTGGGAACCCAGTTTCCGGCACTTCGTCCATAGTCCAGATACAGCATGGAAGCCACAGCATCCACCCGCAGGCCGTCTACATGGAACTGCTCCACCCAGTAAATGGCGTTGGAGATGAGGAAATTTTTTACCTCATTTTTTTCATAATCAAATACCTTTGTACCCCAGTCCGGATGCTCTCCCTTTCGGGAATCCGCGTATTCATAAAGGGGCTGGCCGTCAAAATCAGCTAAGCCGTGGGCATCCTTGGGAAAATGGGCGGGAACCCAGTCCAGGATAACGCCAATTCCCTTTTTATGTAGGTAATTGACAAAATACATAAATTCCTTGGGAGTGCCGTAGCGGGAGGTGGGGGCAAAATATCCAGTTACCTGATATCCCCAGGAGCCATCAAAGGGATGCTCTGCAATCCCTAAAAGCTCAACGTGGGTATAGCCCATCTCCTTTACATAATCTGCCAGCTCATGGGCAGCCTCCACATAGGTGTAAACCCCGTCCTTTTCCTCCCGCTCCTTCTTCCTCCAGGATGCTAAATGAACCTCGTAGATGCTCATGGGAGCGGTGTAAGGATCCGTCTCCTTCCGCTTATTCATCCAGGCGGCGTCACCCCATTTAAAGCCATCGATGTCTGCAGTAACAGAGGCTGTGCCAGGCCGGTACTCGGAGCTTGAAGCATAAGGATCCGCCTTAAACAAAACCTTCCCCGTGGTGGTGGTAATGGCATATTTATAAAGCTCGCCATAACCCATATCCGGAATAAAAATCTCCCAGATGCCGGAGCTTTCCAGAGGCTTCATGGGATTTGCATCCGGCAGCCATTGATTCCGGTCACAGACAAGGCCGACGGCAGCAGCATGGGGAGCCCAGACAGCAAAGTACATGCCGCTTTTTCCATCCAGGGTCTGCTTGTGGGAGCCCAGCTTGCGGTAAATTTCGTAATGGGTGCCATTTCCAAACAGGTAGCGGTCCATCTCAGTGATAAAGCCGATTCCTGCTGGTTTTTTCTTTTTTGCCATAATGAATTATTCCTCCCTTATTTTAAAGACAACTCCCTCATTGCCTTTTAATATCACTGAAAGCTTTCCATGTTCCACTGGAAGCAGGCTGCCATCCATCAGATTCTCAGCTGTGGAGGCAGAGATGGGAACTGGCACAGACAGGGTGCATTCCTTGTCGTCGTTATTTACTGCAGTAAGGCAGATGCTGCCCGGCGCCTTTCTGGCAAAGGCGTACTGACGGTTTGTTAGTAAAAGCTCCTGGTAGATCCCATTATGGTACTCCGGATTTTCGGTGTGGATTTTCCCAAGGGTTATCAGGTGATCGGTTAAAGGACAGTGAAGCTGGGAGTCCATAGAGGGATTTAATGCAGGGCGCAGCGCCTCGTCACTGGTGCGGGTGCGGCTTCCCTCGATTCCCCACTCTCCTCCATAATAAACAGAGGGAATGCCAGGGAGGGTATACAGGCAGGTGTAAATAGGAATGAGATGATCCTTATCTCTCAGCTTGCTGGCAATCCGATCCTCATCGTGATTATCCACAAAGGTGTACAGCTTCCGGTGAATGGCCTCCAGGCGCCGTACATTGTGGGCGATTTCAAAAAAGTTATGGTCATTAAAGCCGGAATAAAGGCTTTTGTGAAGCTCGTAGTTCGTTACAGAGTGAAGCATCTCGTCGTTGACCCAGCGGGCATAATCTCCATGGATCACTTCGCCCATCAGCCAGAAATCTTCCTTCATCCGGGAGGTAGCACGACGCATTTCCTTCATAAATTCAAAGTCCAGAATATTCGCACAGTCCAGGCGAATGCCGTCGATATCAAATTCCTCTGTCCAGAACCTTATCACATCCAGAAGATAGTTTTTTACCTGAGGATTTTTAAGATTTAAGCAGGGAAGCTCAAAATGCCCCTGCCAGGCCTCATAACCAAAGCTGTCTCCAAGAGGAGAATTCCAATCAAAGCTTACCCCTTTATACCAGTCCTTATAGGGCGAATCCCACCGCTTTTCCTGGATGTCCTTGAATGCAAAAAATTCCCGGCCAGTGTGGTTAAAGACGCCGTCCACCACTACCTTGATGCCAGCTTCGTGGCAGAGGGCCACAAAGGTCCGGAAGCTTTTATTATCACCCAGGCGGCGGTCTACCAGCTTGTAATCTCTGGTATCATAGCCGTGGCTGGAGGACTCAAAAAGAGGGCCGATATAGATGGCATTGCAGTTCAGTGCCCGGATATGGGGAATCCACTGATTTAATTCCTCAAAGCGTGAGGAAACATCGTCGGATCGGTTTTCCTTGGGTGCGCCGGTCATTCCCAGCGGATACATATGATAAAAAACTGCTTTTTCGTACCAAGTATTCATAAATGAAATCCTCCTGTATGTCTGTGGTATAGGTACAGCCTTCTGTCAACCGGGCCGGCTGCAGGCCGAATCCGGGAGCAGTGCTCCAGGAAATCTGGACTCCGCTGCTTTAAATCGTCTTAGCAGGAACTGATAGCGCAGCTGCGCTGCATTGATCTCGTAAATATAGCAGTCGATCAAGGTAGGATCCACCGCCTGCTCAAAATGATTTCTGGCAGCATCGATCTCCTCTCTGGTTTGGTCAATCTCATCCCGCAGGCGGACTAAATCCAGCTGGAGAGACCTTGCCGCCTTCTGGCGGGATCCCATAAAGAATGTGGGCATAGTGCTCTTCCTTTCCTGTTATGAATTATGGCTCCTCTGTGGTCCGGCAACGCTGCCTGCGCCAGTATCCTGCAGGATATTTTGGCGAAGGCGCAGAAGGAAACACAAAGGGTACAGGAAAAGTATGCCTGAAAAATGGCAAATTTATGCATTAAATAAGATATTCTTCCAAAAGAAATCCCAAATGCATCAATATGCGGGTGGAATCAGCAATGGTTAAATAGTAGTAATTCGCTGTTCCCTCCCGGCGTGCATTCACCAGGCCGGCATCCTTTAAAATCTTTAAATGGTGAGAGACCGCAGGCCTGGAAAGGTGGGTTCTTTCTGTGAGCTGGTTTACGTTTAAACCATGAGAGTCAAAGGGCTTGTGTCCAGTCAGAGCCTCAATGATGGTCAGCCGTGTCTCATCGCCCAGGGCAATAAACAGGGGCATGCACTGGCGAAATGCTTGTTTTAATTCTTCCGTGGATGTCAATGCAGGTTCGCCTCCTTTTCCTACAGCCGGCCAGTAAATGTATTTTGATAATTGGTTTAAAAATTTAAACTAAAAGTATTTTATCATGGAACCATTGTGCAGTCAATGGATTCAAAATAGAATTTAAAGAAAAAAATTTGTGAAAATAGACAAAAGATTGTGAATAATGAATACTGTATACATGTAAAAAACTGTAAAAATAGGATTGACAAATCCGAAAATCTGTGAGATAATCAATTTATCAAATGGAAATATTATCCAGTACCTGTCGGAAAGGACAGGGAAGATATGAATCACATTGGGATTATGCTGCGATGGTGCAGCCTGATAATCTGCCTTGCTGCGGCAGGCCTTTGGGATATAAAGGCCAGGCGGATTCCAAATCCATGGATATACTTTTGGTATTTCTTCGGGTTCGGTGTATATGCCTGCAGCGGCTGGCTGGCGGTTCTCGGATATCTGGTCCGAAGCGCTGCGGCAGTCAGCTTATTATTTCTATTATTTCTTTTCCGCATGATGGGAGCAGGAGATGTGAAATGCATGGCTCTGATCTGCGGCTATCTAGGGATTCCGGATGGCCTTTGGGTGATTGCATCCGGAATGGGAATCGGAGCCCTCTGGTCTCTTTGGAAATTGCTTCACGGCTTGGCAGGAGAGCGGATCGGGTATCTATATGCCTATTTCAGGCAGGTATTTCAGGAAAAACGAATCATTGCATATTACATACCGGAGCGGGATGGAAGGAAGGTAACGCTGCCTTTGGTTTTTTGTCTCTTTTTAGGGCTGATATGTGTGTTTTTATTGAGATACCAGAGCATTTAATGTGAAATTTGCCGTGGCCAATGGGCCGGGTGTATTTAAGGAGGCAGTGTACTGGATGAAAACAAGAATTATGGCAGTATTTGATGTAGATCCCGAGTATGCGGATCGATTTGCCGAGGCGGCGAATCAGAGGGAGCGGGTGCCCTTTACGGTGATGGCATTTACCAGCATGGAAAAGCTGAAGGACTTTGCCCGGGAAAATCCGGTTGAGATTCTTTTGGTAGATGCAAGGATGGAGGAGGAGACCCGGGAGATAGAGGCAGGCCAGGTAGTGCTTCTATCAGACGGGGAGGTGGTATCCGTCCCAGGAGGAAGGCCCAGCGTCTATAAATATCAGTCAGCGGATCATATTATCCGGGAGGTGATGGCATGTTACTGCACCAGGCCCGCCCTGCCATCCGCCGCTGCCCTGGGGAATAAAGGCACTCTGATCGGAGTGTACTCTCCGGTAAACCGATGTCTTAAAACCTCCTTTGCTCTGACTCTGGGCCAGATTCTGGCTAAGGACGGCAGGGTTTTGTATCTCAGCCTGGAGGATTGCTCCGGATTTCGGAAAATGATGGGGCAGTCCGGTCCGGGAGACTTCTCAGATGTGATCTATTATTTCAGCCAGGGAGGATGCAACTGGGCCAGATTAAAGTCCCTGGTCTACAGCTGGGATAATCTGGACTATATTCTTCCGGTCCGCTACCCGGAAGATCTTTGCCAGATTTCTTCAGAGGATATGGCAAGATTGCTGGACCAGCTGGCAGGAGAAGGGATTTATGAGGTGATTGTGGTGGACCTGGGGCAGTTTGGGAAAAAGGCAGTGGATGTACTGGAGGTGTGCAGCGGGATTTACATGCCTATTAAGCAGGACTGGGTTTCTGCCGCCAAGGTTCAGGAATTTGAAGAATATATGCTGGCATCGGGCCACGGCGGTCTCATGGAGAGAATTCAGAAATTAAAGCTTCCCTATCACAGCAGCTTCGGAGGCCAGAAAAATTATCTGGAGCAGTTATTATGGGGAGAGCTGGGGGATTATGTAAGGCAGCTTTTGAAAGGAAGGCAGATATGGAATTGAGAGAAGAAAACCTGGAGGGAATAGAAGAAGAGCAGGAGGATATTCCTGCAGCTGCCTCCGGCTCCCTGCGCCGTCTGATACAAAGACGAATCATGAAGGAGCTGGAGGTTCGAAGGAGCATCAGCGATGAAGAGCTTTGGGAGCTGATAGACCGGGAGGTGCTGGAGGCAGGGAAGGAGCGCTTTGTGCCATTAAAGGAAAAGATGGATCTGCGGATTCGGCTCTTTGACTCCTTCCGCCGCTTGGGGATCCTTCAGGAGCTGGTAGATGATCCCCAGGTAACCGAGATTATGGTAAACGGCCGGGAGCAGATATTCATCGAGCGGGGTGGGCAGGTAATGCAGTGGGATAAATGCTTTGACAGTGAGGAGCAGCTGGAGGATTTGATCCAGCAGATTGTAAGCCGGGTGAACCGGATGGTGAATGTGTCCTCTCCCATTGCAGATGCCAGGCTGGAGGATGGATCCAGAGTTCATGTGGTTCTTCCTCCTATCGCCCTGGACGGGCCGGCGGTGACGATCCGGAAGTTCCCAGAGCCGATCACCATCGAAAAATTAATTCAGTATCAGTCTCTCACAGCGGAGGCAGCCCAGTTTTTAAAGGTGCTGGTGGCCTCTGGCTACAATATCTTTATCAGCGGAGGGACAAATTCGGGAAAGAGCACCTTTTTAAATGCCTTGTCCGCCTTTATTCCCCAGGAGGAGCGGGTGATCACCATTGAGGATTCCGCGGAGCTGCAGATCCAGCAGGTTCCCAATCTTATCCGTCTGGAGGCAAGGAATGCCAATGGGGAGGGGGAGGGTGCAGTGACCATCCGGGATTTAATCCGGGCAGCACTGCGGATGAATCCGGATCGAATTATCGTGGGAGAGGTCCGATCCGGGGAAGCCTTTGATCTGTTAACCGCTTTTAATACCGGCCACAGCGGTATGGGGACCGGACATGCGAATAGCCCCACCGATATGCTGTCCCGCTTAGAATCTATGGTATTAATGGCGGCAGAGCTTCCCCTGGCCGCCATACGGAGCCAGATCTGCGCGGCGATTGACATTATCGTCCAGCTGGGACGTCTGAGAGACCGGAGCAGACGGGTATTAAGCATTGCAGAGATAACTGGGATCACCCAGGGGGAAATCCAGCTGCACCCGCTATTTTCGTTTCAGGAGGAGGTGGAGGATGAAGAAGGAGAGGAAAATGGCCCTTATACCCAAAAGCAGGGGCGGGTGGAGGGAGAGCTGGTTTTGGTGGGCCAGATTACCAGAAAGGAAAAGCTCCAGGCAGCAGGCTACCAATTATGAAGTATATGAACTGGAGGCTTCAGAATGGTGTATCTATGGGGGGATGGGAGCAGCTGTCTGCGGGATGGTTTCCTACACCTTTTACCGCAGCATGTACGTATTTCTGTTTCTGCTTCCTCTGGGGCTTGGATATCCCCTGCTTTACAGAAGGACCCTTCGGGAAGAAAGATTATTCCGGCTGAATCAGCAGTTTAAGGAGGGGATACTCATTCTGGCGGCTAATCTAAGCGCGGGATATTCCCTGGAGAATGCTTTGGCCATCAGCGGCCAGGAGCTGGATATGCTTTATGGCAAAGATGGGATGATTAACCATGAGTTTTCCGGAATGGCCAGACAGCTTAGGATGAACCGGACAGTGGAGCAGGTATTCTTTGATTTTGCAGATCGAAGCGGACTGGAGGATGTTAAAAACTTTGCCCAGGTGCTGAAGGCAGCTAAGAGAAGCGGCGGGGATTTAGTGGCAATCATCAATCACACTGCCGGGGTAATCCGGGATAAGGCCCAGGTAAAGGAAGAGATAGTAAATATGACTGCAGCGAAAAAGCTGGAGCAGAAGATTATGAATGTAATTCCCTTTTTCCTGATTTTATATATTGATCAGGCTTCTCCCGGATTTTTCGGAATGATGTATGAGACAGGAATGGGGAGAGTGCTTATGACAATTTGTCTGGGGGTGTATGGATTTGCATTGTGGCTGTCAAAACGGATCCTTGATATTCCAATTTAAAGGAAGAAAGGTGCAGATTCATGGGGCAGAGCTTCTCTGTGTGCTGGCAGGTGTGATTTTATTTATTCTTTTGGAGATAGCATACAGGAATACACCGCTATCTGATGGATATGTGTACCGGAACTCATATGGTCAGGGGGAGGAAAGGGTTACTGTAGTGGCCAGGGGGCTGGAGGAGGGGAAGGAGCTGGAAATCCAGTTCCAGGTAGAGGAGAGGCAGTATACCGATGAGCAGGTGCAGGCTGCCATGGAGGATCTGAAGGAGCGGTTAAAGGAAATGATCCTGGGGAGAAATCCGGATTTATCCCATGTACAGGAAAAGCTGAATCTGGTTTCCAGGGATGAAAAGACTGGGTTTCGCATCCGCTACAGCTGGGATGAGAGGGATTGGATTGGGTATGACGGCACAGTATATGGAGAAGGGGCAGATCCAGAAAATGGATATCCCATTACCATAAAGGCGGAGATATCCGATGGCAGGGGAATGGTTAAAGGTATATCCATCCCACTGACCATCTTTCCCCCGAACCGTTCTCAGGAAGAGGTGGAGAGGAAGAAATTTACAGAGGAGATCGCCCGACGTGAGGAGGAAAGCCGTCTGGAGGAGGGATTTTATCTGCCGGGAGAGTATCAGGGGAGGGAGGTGACCTACCGCCAAAAGGGAGGAAGGGAACATGCTTGGCTGCTGGTTCTGGGGATATTGCTGGCCATCCTGCTCCATGCCAGGGAAGGGGAGGAGGCAAAGCAGCAAAAGAAAAAGCGGGAGCGGCTGCTTCTCTTAGATTATTCCGGGCTGGTATCTAAGCTGCAGATCTTTTTAGGTGCCGGGATGACCATACGGACTGCCTGGGAAAGGATTGTGCTGGATTATCAGGCGGGGAGGGAAAAGGGCGGGGAGGAGCGGCCGGCCTATGAGGAGATGCTTAAGACCTATTATCAGATCCGGAGCGGGATGGCAGAGGGAAAGGCCTATGAGGAATTTGGCAGGCGCTGTATGCTTCAGCCCTACTGGAAGCTGGCCGGACTGTTAGAGCAGAACCGAAAGACGGGGACGAAAAATCTCCGCTATTTACTTCAGACAGAGATGGCGGATGCCTTTGAGCAGAGAAAGAACCTGGCCAGGCGCCAGGGGGAGGAGGCAGCCACGAAGCTGCTGATTCCTCTCTTCCTGATGCTTGGGATAGTGATGGTAATTGTGGTGGTTCCAGCATTTTTAACATTCTATTGAAGGCTGTGGATCGGGATTAAGAGACGGGAATTTGAAAACGGAAAGGAAGGAAAAGGATGACTGGTATGTGTCAAAAATGGCAGAAAAGGAAAGAGGCAGCAAAGGGATGGATCAGGAGATTTTTCCTGGAGGAAGACGGGGTTGGCGTGATTGAAGTGGTGCTGATTCTGGTGGTTTTAATCGGCCTGGTGATTATCTTTAAAAAGCAGATCACAGACCTGTTAAATGGTATTTTTAAGGAAATTAACAGTCAGTCGAAGGAAGTGTATTAATCGAAAGGATGACAGGAGAAGGCAGGATGGACAAATCAACATGGAGCGGACAGATATCCGTATTTTTAAGCTTAATCCTGATCTGTGTCTGCAGCTTGATTTGTGCGCTGCTGGAGTCAGCCAGGACATCCGGAGCCAGATGTTTCCTGCAGACAGCGGTCCATTCCTCTATGGATTCACTATTCAGTCAGTACCACAGAGGACTATGGGAGCAGTACCGGATCTTTGGCCTGGAGCATTTAAAGGAGGAGGATGCCGCTCAGGAGTTTTCTCAGTTTCTTGGGGCGTATCTGGATCAGGAAAACTGGTATCCCTTTCAGCTGGAGCAATGTGAGGTAGAAGATCGAAAGGTACTGACAGAGGATTCTGGAGAATACTTCCAAAAGGAAATTCTGGATTATATGAAATATGGAATCTGGACGAAGGAGTGGAGCGCTGATTCTGCCGGGGAGATGGTGAAGGATCTTACAGAGGCCACCCAGATATCCGACTTGACCCGCTCCATGGAGATCCAGACAAAGGATGCCTGGAAGCTGGAGAAGTCCTTAGAAAAGCTGGCAGCCTGTCTAAAGGAGCAGAACCGCCGCAAAGATCAGGCGGCGGCCCGGCTGGATGCGGAGGATGGAAGCGGCTTCTGCAGCCAGGGTGAGGGCTTAATCCGGAAGCTTGAAGAGACGCCTGGACTGATTGCAAGCTATGAAAAGCAGGCAGATGAATTAGGAAGGACTTTAGAGCAGCTAAAGGAGAAATACCAGGAAAAATCTCCGGATTTCAGCGGGGGCGTGCAGGAATTTTACCAGTCAGAGCTATCTGAATACGAAGCCTATACAGACAAGGACGGTGAGAGACGGCGTCAGATTACCGGGCTTTCAGAGGCGGCAGAAGGCCGGATTACACTGGTTCGGTCTGTGATGGAAGAGGCGGAGGCTGTGGAGGAGTACATAGCAAATTGGGAGCCGGAGGAGGAGGGGGACGAGCTGGACACCAGCGCCCTCTGGGCTCCGGTCCAGGCACATTTCGCCCAGTATGAGCCCTTATCCCTTCCCTTTGAAGCGGGGGTGAAGGATAAGGAGAAAGAGGGACTTTTAAAACGGCTTCGGGAGATGGCGGATCAGGGAATCCTTTCCTTGGTTCTGCCCAAGGGAGGCCTGGTATCTGAAGAAAGGATGGATATTCATAACAGTCCCTCCCACCGAATAGCCTACACAGAAGGAGGGGTGGGGATTCTGGAGCATGCCATCATCGCAGAGTATGGACAGGTGTTTTTTCACCATTTTTGTGATGGAGGAGAGCAGGGGCTAGCCTATGAAATGGAGTATTTGCTGTTTGGCAGAGAAAGTGATAAGGAGAACCTGGTACAGACTGTGGAGCTGCTTTTAGCAGTCCGGGAAGGGATGAATCTGCTCCACATTATGAGAGACAGTGAAAAAAGGAGTCAGGCAGAGGCGCTGGCAGTGTCGGTGACCGGCACTCTTGGACTGGTTCCTCTGATTACCATAACAAAGTTTTTGATCATGGGAGTATGGGCCTTCGGGGAGGCAGCGGCAGATATTAAAACGCTGTTAAAGGGTGGAAGAATTCCGGTTATTAAGGATAAGGAGGACTGGACGCTGAGCCTGGAGCAGCTGATGGATTTTGCCTCCAGCGGAGTGTTGGAGGATGCAAAAACCAGGGAAAAGGGATTGAATTATCAGCAGTATCTCACCGTATTCTTACTTACCCGGCCTGGCACACAGCTTCTTTACCGGATGATGGATGTGATCGAGTGGAATCTGGCAGAAGAGCAAAGGGGCTTTCAGCTTTCTGACTGCGCTTACCGGGTGGATATCCGGTCCAGGCTTTGTGGAAAACATGTGTATTTTTCATTGGGAATGTTGAAAAGTGTTATTGGAGGAGATGGCGTAACCTATTCTGTGGAAGCGGAGGCATCAAAGGCATATTAAAAACATGAGAAAGTGAGAGCCATTTTCTGTGGTTTATGTAGTTTATGGAGGTAAAGGCTCATGCCCTTTTTTCGATATATTAAAAAAAATAAAAATCAAGATAACAGAAAAAATGTAAATAAACATACTCTCCAAGTACGAAGCTTCAAAAACGAAAAAAGGGTGTGGGCTTTTACCTCCTGGATGGAAAATTATCCGGCTGCTATTTCTGTGGAAGCTGCTCTGGCGCTGTCCATATTTATCTTTGCCATGGTTTGTATGATGTTTCCTTTCCGCATGATGGAGCGGCAAAGACAGGTGCAGGCATCGCTGGAATCCGTGAATGAATCCCTGTGCCAGTATGCATACCTGGAATATATGCTGTCCCATGGGGAGGAGCTTCCCTTAGAGGAGGGAGATTGGAAGAAGGATCTTCTGCTGGGGCTGGTTCATGGCGCGGCGGAAGCCGGCGCCAGATACCGGGCAGAGGAAATGTTTTCAAAGGAGGGGATGGAGCAGATTTCCTATGGAGCCTCCTCCTTTTTAGAAGATGGGGAAACCATGGATTTCCATATAGAGTATCAGATGCGCCTTCCCTTTTCCATCCTGAACCTGACAGCCCTTCCCTTTTCCTCCGCAAGCGTCCGGCGCGCCTGGATTGGAAGAGAAGGAATTAACCGGGATGGAACGGGAGCGGCAGAGGATGAGGATGATACCATCGTCTACATAGGCAAAACCTCAACCAGATATCACTGCTCCAGAGACTGTCATTATCTTTCCAATCAATTACAGGCAGTATCCTTGGACGGAATTTCTGCTTTCCGGAACCAAAGTGGGGGGAAGTATTATCCATGTGCAGTTTGCGGAAAGCGTGCGTCCCAAAAGGAAACGGTATGGATCATGCGGAATGGAAGCAGGTATCACACAGACCCGGCATGTCAGGCCATTGCTGCATATGTACAGGCGGTGAAGCTTTCGGAGGTAAAGCATTTAGGAGGCTGCTCTTACTGCTGCAAATAAGGAGGGGATAGGATGTGTTTTCTTTTATATGTGTTAACAGCTGCCTGGCAGGATGGGAAAAGGCAGGTGATATCTGGCTGGCTGCTGCTGTTTTTCTTTGTACATTTTTTTGTATCGCAGGTTTGCTGGAAGGTGCTGGGAGAGGAAAAAGGAGATTATCCTCAATCCTTATGGTTCCGGGGAATGGCAGTAAATGTATCCCTCTGGTATCTTTTAGCAGGCTGTATGATTGGAATTCTGCTGCTGCTGATCAGCAAGGCATCCTGTGGCGCTCTTGGTTCCGGGGATGGATTATTCTTTTTCGTTACAGGGATTTATCTGGGATTTTGGAAAAATTTATTTTTGTTTTGTTCCACACTGTTTTTGTGCAGTATATTCGGCCTGATATATGTGGTCTCTGGCAGTTTGCAGGGAAAGGATTACCGGAAGAAATCCCTCCCTTTTTTGATTTTTACACTTCCGGCAGGAATTTTTTTGGTGTGTGTTTAAGGAGGTGCTGCTTTGAAAGAAAGAAAAAGGCTCCAGACAGGCTATCCTGGAAGCTATACCATAGAAATGGCCTGGATTATGGCAGTATTCTGCTTTGTCATGGTAGTTTTGATTCAGCAGGCATACCGGATTCATGATGAGACGAAAAGCGGGATGAATCTGCTGGAAGCAGCGGAGCGCCTGCGCCATGATGAGGATGAAGGAAAGGATGCAGTTTTAAAGGAAGCGAGACAGCGTTATGGCCTACTGCTATCCATCGAACGGATGCAGATTGGCGCTGACGCGGAGGGGAGCCGGATTAGGGTCTGGGGAAATGGCCAGAGGAAGGACGGGCCATGGAGCCTGGAAATCACAGAGAAGCGATATGAGCCAGAGGAATTTTTAAGAAGGGTTGCAGCGTTAAAGCAGTTGGAGGAACGGAATGAAGGTTCAATACAAGAGGGAGATGCGCCATAATTATTTGATTTTAAATGCGATGGAGGAGAACTTAGAAAGCTTTGAAATCCGGATGCTCACCTGTAATTCTATAGAGGGAATCCTGCACTTTCGGGTGAAGAGAGGGGAGACGTGCCATCAATATTATTACGAGATTACATCGAAGCAGCCATTAAGCCGGCTGCTGGAGCTGAAGGAAATCCGGAGGGAGGAGCTTGGAAAATTAATTACAGGCATTGGGATTGCCTTAAATCATATGGAGGAATATCTCCTCCAGGAGTCAAATGTACTATTAGAACCAGAATACATTTACATCGAACCAGATACCTATCAGGTGTGGCTGTGCTATGTCCCTGGATATCAGGGAGACTTTCCGGCATCCATGGGAAAGCTCCTTCATTTTCTCTTGAAAAAGGCAGATCACCAGGATAATGATACAGTGGTGCTGGCATATCGGCTGTATCAGGAAAGCCAAAAGGATTATTTTGGAATCCAGGATCTGCTGCGGGCAGTGAAGGAGAGCCAGAAAGGGGAAGAAAATCATCCATATCAAAATCAAAATTCCAGTCAGGGGAAAGAGAGGAAGGAGGCAGACTGGGAGGAAATGGATGCTGTATTCCCGGAAAAGGAGGAATCCTCTGCAGCCTGCGGCGTTTTGCTCCCGGCTGAAAAGGAAAAACAGGTAATTCAAGAAAAACAAAGAATAGAGACAAAGGGAGGGGAAAAAGCCAGGAGAAAAAAAGGACGGAAAGAGACGAAACTTGCAGCCGGTGTACTTGCAGGATTTCTTTTATTATTACCCTTAAGTATATGGCTTCTTCTGGGAAAGACAGGACTGGAATTGTATTGGATGGAACTTGCCGCCGCCCAGGGGGTGGCAGTTGCCCTCTATATCTTATTCCTCATAAGAGGAAGAAGGAAAGAGAAAAAGACAGAAGGAGAGAGCAAAAATAGTCGGAAAAAGGAGACATCATCCCAGTGGTATATGACCTTTGAGGATGAGGGGAACGAAGTTGAGGAGAGAGAAGAAAGCCAGGAAATATGGGACAAAAAGGAAAAAATCAGATCCGGACGGGCAGCTCTGTGGGCAGAGGAGGGCCAGGAAGAAAAGACAATTATGGCAGCATGTGAGGAGGCAGGGAATACCGTGCTTCTGGCAGAAGCAGACGGTACTGGAAGCATGAGCCATCTTCTTAAAAGCCTGGATCCATCGGTGGAGGATATCCCGATTTTGTACTTCCCATTTATCATAGGAAAGCAGGAGGGGATTGTGGATTATGCGCTGAAAAAAGATACGGTCAGCCGTCTTCATGTGCGGATTGATATGGAAGAAAAGGGCTGTCTGATCACGGACTTAAATTCTTCCAATGGAACCAGCATTTCCGGGCGCGGACTGGAGGCAAATGAATCTTGTCTTATTTGCAGCGGAGATAAAATTCAAATCGCGGATCTTTCCTTCGTCTTTTATTGACAAATCGATTCAGGGCAAGGAACTTTCTTTGAATTTTTTAACAAGGGGCTTAACAAGATTTCTAATTTGTGGTAAAATGAACCCAATAATGTAAGGAGTGCCGCCGCTATGGAAAGAAGGCAGAGGGAAGCATATGTGACCTTAGGCATTATGGCTGTGAATGTGATTTATTTTCTTTATCTGGATCTGGCTGGCTCGTCAGAGGATGTGGGCTATATGCTGAAGCATGGGGCGATGTATACGCCGTATGTATTGGAAGGAGAATGGTTTCGCATTTTTTTCGCAGTCTTTATGCATTTTGGGATCCGCCATCTGGTGGGAAATATGCTGATTCTCTTTCTATTAGGAACACATCTGGAGAAAGCCCTTGGGAAAATAAAATACCTGCTTTTTTATCTGGGATGTGGATGCGGTGCGAATCTGGTGTCTATCTGCTATGACCTTTTTCTGGAAACAAATTCAGGGATTCCTATGAATACTGTTTCTGCCGGGGCTTCCGGAGCCATTTTTGGGGTATCCGGAGGCTTACTCTTTGTTGTCCTTGCAAATAGAGGAAGGCTGGATGATCTGAGCACCGGACAGGTTATGATTATGATGATTTTCTCTTTGTGTTTGGGATTTCAAAGCGCAGATACAGATAATCTTGCCCATATTTCTGGCGGGTTGATTGGATTTTTGCTGGCGATGATGCTTTACCGGAGAGATCACAGAGGAGAGACACAGAAAGGAGGAAACCTGTATGGTTGATGAAAATTGTATTTTCTGTAAAATTGCAAATGGGAGCATTCCATCTGCAACTGTGTATGAGGATGATCAGTTCCGCGCTATCTTAGATATGGGGCCGGCATCAAAGGGACATACGCTGATTCTGCCGAAAGCGCATTTTAAGGATGTCTGTGACTTAGAGGAGCCGTATGCTTCCAAAGTTTTACCCCTTGGCGGACGGATTGGAAGGGCAATGAAGAAAGCCCTGGGCTGTTCCGGCTTTAATTTGGTTCAAAATAATGGGACTTCTGCCGGCCAAACTGTGTTCCACTTCCATATGCATGTTATACCCCGGTATGATGGGGAGGCACCAATTGTTACCTGGAATCCAGGGAAAGTAGAACCAGAGGAACTGGAAGAGACAGCAAGTCAGATTTATGCAGAACTGTAATTCTTCCAGGCAGGAGAGAATTATGCAGCAAGATATTAATGGTTTGTTGCAGGCCATTTATGATGAATATCAAAGACCTCTTCGGATCTTAGCCATTGATTTTGGAATTCCGGTAAGAGATGCAGATGACGTCGTACAGGAAACCATCATATCTTACTATGAGCATTATCCTTTAGACTGGATGCCAGGACCGATGCGGTCGATGCTGGTAAAGATTCTCAGAAATAAAAGTATTGATTATCTGAGGAAAAGCCAGAAGGAAAAGCAGATGCTGGAATCCATGGAGTTTTACCGGCAGCAGGAGATCCGCCTTAGGTGTAATCAGGATTTATTTGACCAGATCACGAACAAGGAAGTCTATCACGATGTAAATCAGGCCTTTGGCCAATTATCAAAGGATTTGCAGGTGGCGGCAAGGCTGCAGCTGGTTGAGGGAATGATGAACAAGGATGTGGCAAAGCTGCTGGGGATATCATCGGTTGCCTGCCGGGCCAGGGTTTCAAGGGCCAGAAAGATATTAAGACAGCTATTGGGGCCTAAATATGGGCTGTAATGCTCTGCCCGATTAAGGCCCCGGAAGTTCCATGGGGCTTGTTTTATTCTTCCATGGAGGCGCGGATCAGAGAAATGATGGTTTCGATGGCATGATTTAATTCGGTTCCTTCCATTGCATGGATATAGGTCCGGCGGTTGTCATAAAGGGCTTGAATTTCCTGATAAAGGGTTTCATCTGTCAGCGATTCCTCCTCCAGGACTGCGCTAAAGCCTTGCTTTTGAAAGGACTTTGCATTTAATATCTGATCGCCCCGGCTGGCAGCAGCGGAAAGGGGAATCAGAAGATTTGGCTTCCGCAGGGCCAGCAGCTCACAGATAGAATTTGCACCTGCCCGTGAAATTACAATATCCGCGGCAGCAAACAGATGCTTTAATGGTTTATCAACATATTCGTACTGTACATATCCCGGTGTGCCTATCAAGGAATCATCCAAATGCTCCTTTCCGCAGATATGTATGATCTGAAAGGTTTCCAGAAGCCGGGGAAGGATGCTTCGCACCGCAGTATTTACCTTCACAGAGCCCAGACTTCCGCCGATAATTAAAATCACCGGGCGGTCAGGGCTAAGGTGGGTATACTGGAGGCCGGAAAGACGATCACCCTGCAGCAGCTCTTCCCGTATGGGGGAGCCGGTGAGGATAGCCTTGTCCTTGGGAAGGTAATCAAGTGTTTCTGGAAAGTTACAGCATACATGCTTGGCAGAGGGAATGCAGATTTTATTAGCCAGGCCGGGGGTGATATCCGATTCATGGATAATGGTCGGAACCTTGTAATGCTTCGCGGCTAAGACCACCGGTACTGCAACAAAGCCACCTTTGGAAAAAACCACATCTGGTTTGAAGGTTTTGATAAGCTTTAATGCTTCAGCATACCCCTTCACCACCCGGAAGGGATCGGAAAAGTTTTTAAAATCAAAGTAGCGGCGCAGCTTTCCCGAAGAAATCCCTTGATATGGAATACCAGCTCCTTCGATCAGCTTTTTTTCAATTCCCTGATAGGAACCCACATAGAGGATTTCATATCCCTGCTTTTTTAAGGAAGGGAGCAGGGCCAGATTCGGGGTAACATGGCCGGCAGTGCCACCGCCGGTTAACATAATTTTTTTCATAATTCCTTGACCTCCAGAAGTAACCTTATATTATGATGTTGGGGTCAAAAGGTCTTTTGACCCCGGATGCCTACGGATTGCTCCGCATTTCATGCTCCCGCAATCCTAAAACACCTCAAAGTCATACATGATCTTTTGATCCTGGTATCATATTATTATATTATTATAGTAATGCTTCAAATGAAAATGTCAACCCTGAAAGAAATGGGAAGTTTAAAGGAACTGCTGTTGTTACTGTTCACACCCCTGCCAGGCTGTGCCCAGCAACACGGTTTAAGGAAGGTGTAACGTGGATAGGAAAAGAACTGGCTCTGATGCACGAAATGATCAATCGATTGAGCAACTAATCAAAGAGGCCTATGGTCTGAATACCAAGCAGCTGGAAATGCGAATGAAGTGGGCTATGGAGATGGCGGAGTCAGGTTCTCTCCTGAGAGGCATGTCTATCCCAGAGGCGCCGGATAATGAATTTCGCATCATTATGGCAAAGATGGCGGCCCGGGGCATCACCCCTAAACTTATGGCAGATTTCGATGAAGAAACCCAAAAGGAGATGCAGAGGGAAGATTATCTGGATACAGCCCTGACTTTGCCCCATCAGAGGGCAGAGCGGGAAGGGACAAAGAATCCAGTGGCAGATGTGAAGGAATATTTGGAATCAAAGAAGAAACAGCATGGGAAAGCAATCCGGATGGCAGGAGCAGTTGCTGCCTGTCTGGTATTTGCGATGGCCGTGATTCTTGTGCCCAGGATTGATGCGATTGCGAAGAAGAATTATAAGTATGAGGCTAGGGTTGAGAGTGGAAGGGGAGGAATTATTGTTTGGAATAATCAGGACAATGTTATTATGGAAGAGGGTAGTTTAGAAAAGGCATATGCAGAAATCAAAGAAAAATTGGGTGGTGCTGTATTAAAATTAAATTATATTCCTAAAGGGATGAAACTTTCTAAGTTAGAGATAAAAGCGGGAATTACGAAGATGGAATTTGTATATGCTGGAAATGCAGTCCACATGTTTGAAGTTTTGTATTTGAAGGATAGTACAGAAAAATATATTTCAGATCGTAATGAAGAATATAAAGTAGTTAAAAATGAGTGGATCGATAAAAATATTCCTATTCAAAAAAATAAGACTTCGGAAGGAAAACTAGAATATTGTGCATATTTTGAAATGAACAATGCGTTTTTTGTTTTGGAAGGAATAGTGAATGAAGAGGAATTCATTAAAGTGATTGAGAATGTTTCCGTTGAGTAAAAAATAGAGAGTGTGAAGGATGTTTTAAAAAATGAAAAAAATTGCAAGAGTATTTTCAATTGTCATGATTTTAAGTATTTTGTTTAGTGTAACTGCATTGGCTGAAGATGATATAGTGTGGAAAGAGTCAACTTTACTACCGCAAAATGTATATAACTCTATAGGATATGGCCATGCAGAAAGAGGAAATTATCTTTCAAGTGCTTTGATAGGTATTACAAACGAAGGATATGGTTCCATTGGAATTTTGGGAAATACATTGTGTCATGTGCCAGTAAAAAAGATTCGTATGGCTATTTATTTAGACTGCTGGGATGAAAATAAGGAAGAATGGTTTCAGGTAGATTATTTTAATTTTACTTATGAGGATAAAGAAGAGAAAAAAGATTTAACGTCAGCTACAGAATCCTTTAGTGTCATCGGTCTCCCCGCAGGCTTCTATTACCGCCTAAGAGGTTTTATTTGTGTATGGCCTTTCTCTGGTGGTTCAGAAATGCAAGGGCCAGTAACAGAAGGAATTTTAATCACCGATGGTGCAGTATAAAACTGAATATCCACACCCACCCAAGCCATAAGTCCAGGCGTGCCAAATCGCCTGGTTCTTATGGCTTTTTTCTATTTCTGATTTTTATTCATAATTTTCAAGTCTCTAACATATATATGTTATTAAAGTCATAAAATACAAGGACAAGGAGAGAGACGATGGACGAGATACGCTATTTGATATCGGATGCCTCGAAAAAGGTCGATGTAGAAACCCATGTCCTGCGGTATTGGGAAGAAGAACTGGGGCTTTCGATTCCGAGAAATGAGATGGGTCATAGATATTACACGGAGTTCCATATCCGTTTATTTTGCCAGGTAAAGGAATTGAAGGATAAGGGATACCAGTTAAAAGCCATTAAAAATGCGTTGCAGCAGGTGATGAATCGGAACCAGGAGGTTGTGGAGACAGAGGATGTGCTGGAGCGGGACATTACAAGGACACTGGAGAAGAATCCCAGGCTGGGTGTATTATACCGGATCTCAGTGGACAAGCCTGCAGCCTCTGTTACAAAGGCCGTGATAGAAGAACAGATTGGTCCCAGAAATCTGTCTGGGCCCAATATTACGAATATGTCTGACTACAGTCGTTTGGAGGAAAATAGGAATCAAAAGGATTCCATTCAAAAAGTAGAAAAGGAAGAGCAAACAGATATGAAAAGTCGAAGAAAAGAGCGAAAAAAGCCTTCTGCCTGGGAGAGAAGGAATGGGATTGTTGTGAATGCCAAGGATAAAGCAATGACCCGGGAGGCCAGGTCAGCAGCAGAGAATGTGGGTGAGGCCTGCCAGGGAGCGAAGGAGAATGTGCTGCAAAAGGTGCCTGAGGCTGCGGCAGAGGCCCAGGCAGAAGGACTTACTGGAAAGCAAAATGGGGAGCAGATAGAAGCTGTGGCGCAGGCAGAGGCAGGGAATCCAGCGGATGCTTCAGAGGCCAGAGGAGAAAAGGGGGAAGAGAGCAGGACAGAGGGTGTATCTGAGCAGGAAAGCTCAAAAGAAGTGACGGCCCTGGCTGTGGCAGAGGAGAAGCCGGCAGAGCTGTCGATGATGACGCCAGAGGAGAAGATGGAGCGGTTTCAGCTGATTATGAATCACATCATCGGCCAGGCGCTGGAGGCGAATAATGAAAAGCTGAGTCAGGAGATCAGCGGGCTGGTAAATCAAAGGCTTACAGAGGATCTGGAGGATTTGATGCGGATTCGGGATGAGCGGGAGGAAGAGAGGTTCCGCCAATTAGATGAAACGATCCGCAGCTGCCAGCGCATGAGCCAGGGAAAGGCGGAGGCGGCAGCTACGAAGGTTCCATTTTTAAAAAGAAAGTCCTTTGGAAGAGCAGGAAGACTTTAAACTACAGGCATTTACTTTTGCAGGCATCCACAAAGGCCTGGAATAGATTTCTGGCACAGGGATCTGTCTCCCACAGATATTCCGGGTGCCACTGGACCCCTACCAGGAAGGGATAGTCTGGCAGCTCAATTTCTTCCACAATCCCATCAGAGGCTACGCCGCCTGCGATCAGCCCCGGGGCAAGCCTTCGGATTGCCTGGTGATGGCAGCTGTTAACCTGAATGGAAGTGTCATCCCCAAAGGAGGCCAGAAGCGTGTTCTTTTTTACATCCACATGGTGGGAGGGATGGCGGTAGTGGAGAGGCTGAGTATGGGCAATAGGAAAGGCAGAGCGGTATTGACTGTCAATGTCCTGATAAATATCGCCGCCCAGCCCGATGTTCAGCATCTGCGCGCCGCGGCAGATACCCAGGACAGGCTTTTTTTGCTCCATTGCTATGGAAAGCAGGTTTAATTCCATCTGGTCTCGTTTCACAGAAACAGGGCCGCAGTTTTTATGAATTTCTTCTCCCCATAGAAATGGATGGGGATCGGGTCCTCCGGTAAAGAGAAAGCCCTGGCACAGGGAGGAAAGCTGTATGAAATCCTCCTTGGATGCTTCCAGGGGCAGAACAAAGGAGAGGGCTCCGGCCGCCTCTAATGCACGGATATAGGTAGGACGCATAGAGATATCGTCATTTTCCGTATTATGTGAGGGAGTCAGGCCAATCACTGGTTTTTTCATAATGGATTACCTCGTTTCCGATTGGGTGAAAGCTTCAAAATCCGACACAGGCCAAACAAAAATGCCTCTTCCCTTTGGAAGAGGCACTTATGTAAGATAGAAATCAGCCTTCCTCGATTGCGCCGGTAGGACATGCGCCTGCACAGGTGCCACAGCTAATGCAAGTATCAGCGTCGATAACATACTTGCCGTCGCCTTCTGCGATGGCTCCTACTGGACATTCGCCTGCACAAGTACCGCAGCTAACACAAGAATCATTAATTACATATGCCATAATAATTTCCTCCTTTATACTATAAGATATGAATCTATTCTATAATAAAACCAGGAATTATTCAAGTGGAAAATGGTGGAGCACTGTACAAATATCAAAACAAAATGTTGCTGTGAAGGGTTACAAAAAATTCCTCCTTGTCAAAATCATCAAATGGTATTATAGTGGTAGTAGCATATGGATAAAGGAGGAAGCGTAAGATGCAGATTAGCAAGGATATGTTAATTGGTGAATTGGTTCAGATGCATGAAACGATTGCACCTATGTTAATGCGGGCGGGGATGCACTGCCTGGGGTGCCCGTCAGCTCAGTCGGAAAGCCTTGAGGAGGCGTGCATGGTTCACGGCATTGATTGTGATACATTAGTTGCCAATATGAATCAGGTTCTGGCCGCGCTATAATTTAAACAGAGAAAGCCATCTTGAAGACTATGTGGTTCAAGATGGCTTTTGTGATCTAAAACTGGGATAAGGCTTGGATGGCATGCTTTGGGATCACCGTATCATAATGCTCCTCATAGTATGCCTCTGTGGCATAGTCGTGATGAATTTTCGCCCCGTATTCTGCAAGGATATTACAGACCTTGCTAAATTCCAGGCTCTCATTCTTACGGCGGATCAGCAGATAATACTGACCGGAATGGGGATTTTTATAAAGCGTACTCTCCCCGTCAAAGGCAGGCTCGACCACTTTTGCGGCATCGGATGCTTGATCCAGGGAGGAAAAGGTAAAAATACGTACCTGGTCGGCAGGGGTCGGCTCAGGGTGCTCCTTAGCGCCTTCCGCTCCTAAGCTGGATAGCTGAGGAAGCGCTCCCTGACCGGATATGACAGCTACATTATCCGATGCAGTTTTCAAGTACTGGAGCAGGCTTTCCGCTCCCTCCAGCAGTTCATTGGCCAGGCTGTTTAACAGGCTGTCTTCATCCTCAGACATGGGAGAAAACTTAGCGAAGCGGGTGTCTAGTTCTTCCGGATCCTCAATCTTAGTAATGACCAGCATAACGCTTTCACTGGATAAGGGGATCGCCTCCACCATCAGTGGAATATCGTCTGCTTCAAAGCCTACCTCGCTGGAGGCCTTTTGAATCATTTCACGGAACAGATTTTTGGCTTTATCTGTGCCGTAGGCCAGCTCCGTTAAATTTAAATTGCGTGTGCTTAAATCGATGTTATTTAATGTACAGCGGATTTGATTTTCATTGATTCGCTCGATTTTCATTTAGAATCACTTCCTATCCTGGAAATTTTTGTATATTGTAAAAGCAGATGCTCTTCTTCACTCTATAATATACTATACTATATCACAAAATAGCAATTCCTATGAAAAAATTTTAGAAAATCGTAAGAGATTTAAAATTAGCTATTGTAAAATCTTGACATATATAGTAAAATATTCCCATGAGATGATGCCGGAGAAGGAGGAAGCTTATTAGCGAGACCATTTTATCCGGGAAATATCAGTTATGTCAGATCATCGGCAGAGGAAGAACCGGGACGGTATATCTAGCCTGGCACAAGGAGCTGGAGGAATACCGGGCGGTGAAGGTGGTAGATAAGGACAGCATCCGGTATGAGACGTTCCGGAAGGAAGCACTGCTGTTAAAGGAGCTCCATCATCCCTGCATTCCCATTGTCTACGACATTGAGGAGGATGCATCACACGGCTATCTGATTGAAGAATATCTTCAAGGCGATTCTTTAGAAGCCCTGGTAAAGCGCCAGGGACCTCTGGCCCGCTGCACCGTACTAAAGTACGCGATTCAAATATGCGGCGTGGTAAAATACCTGCATTCTGCAGGGACAGAACCCATATTACATTTAGATTTACAGCCCAAGAATCTTTTAGTTTGCCATGAAAAGGTGAAGCTGGTGGATTTTGGGCAGGCGGCCGGACGTTCACAGGCCAATCAGGCCAGGCAGCGGTTTGGAACCGTTGGCTTTGCGGCCCCGGAGCAGTATGACTGCAAATTGGAATTAGACGAGCGCACAGATATTTATGCCATTGGTGGATTAATCCTATATCTGGCAACCGGAAAGGAGCCTGGCGGCGTTTCCCCTGCCGCCCTGGGCAATATGCTGTGGAGCCGTGAAGCCGGGCGGATTATAGCTGCGTGCCTGGAACCAAGAAAGGAAGAACGATATCCGTCAGTGGGTCAGCTTATGGAGGATATAAAGCATTTGTTGGAAAAGCCGGCATCATCTCTTGTTGTTACGGTACATGGCATAGAGCCATGCATTGGTACAACCCATATCAGCCTGGCGCTGTGTTCCTACTTATGGAGCAGGGGAATCCCGAATCTATATGAGGAATGCCATTATTCCCGCCATATCCGGAGCCTGATGGAGGCTCTGAATCGGGAGGTGGACTCCTTTGGAATCTTTCCGGCCTTTGGGTGTATGCTAAAGCCCTATCATGGCAGGCAAATCGGCTTTCAGGAATGTGAGTATTCCATAAGAGTTAAGGATTGCGGTATTCTGGAGGAGGCTTCTTTTGCAGCTTCTTCTCCAGAGGCTGCGGGGGAGGCGCCCTGGATCTCGCTGATTGTAGTGGGAGGCAAGTGGTGGAACCATCCCCTTCCTAAGGAGATTGCAGGGAAGAAGGGCCAAATCATCCTGTATAATTTTTCGGATCAAAAGGTCGCCATTCCAGGTTCCTTTCGCAGAAGGGGCAGCATTTTGCTGCGGGTGCCTCTTTTCGGGGATCCATTTCATCCGGACAAGCAGGCCCGGGAGTGGCTTAGGTTTTTATGGGATAAGATGAAGGAGCGCCAGGCAGAGGCAGAAAACGCCGATAAGGCCAGGAGAAAGGGGGTGTGGGACTATGTAAAGACGAAATGGAGTGATGGAACATGGCAGCAGTAAAGGGAATACAGACTGCCGGCATTGCAGGAGCCGGACCAGGGTGTGGTGTCACCCATTTTACCATATTGATGGCGAATTATCTGACAGGGATGGAGCTGGAAAAGACTGCGGTGCTGGAGTGGAATCCGAATCACACCTTCAGAGAGCTGGCCCTTGTTTGTACTGGAAGAGAAGAGGACAAGGGGCCGGTATCGATTTTGGAGGTAGATTATTTTCCAAGCAGCGGTCCGGAGGATTTGGAGCTTTGCCTGCATAAGGGATATGAAAATATTTTAATTGATTTTGGAAGTATGGGGGATGCCCCGGCCCTGGAATTTCTGCAGTGCGGCAGGAAGTTTTTCCTTGGTGCGCTGAATGAGTGGAAAATCCTGAGTTTACTTAGCCGGAAGGACCGGATGATAAAGGGAAGAGGAAGCTGGACCTTTCTGGCGGCTTTTGGCGGGAAGGAGGCTAAAGAAGAGCTTAAAAGACGGTTCGGCCTGTCCTTTGAGCAGATTCCATATTCGCCAGATGCATTTTTCATCGAAAGAGAAATGGCAGTATTTTTAAGAAGGATTTGGAAGGAACAGCGGTGAGCCTATGATGGTTAAAGGGAAGTTAATATGTCACAGTATCTAGCCTCCTTGCCGCCGCTGCTTCGGAAGCATCTTTTCCAAATGCAGACAAAGGATAAGCGATGAGAATGGAGGGATGGTATGGGAAAGGACAGACGAAGGCACAGGATCCATAAGGAACAGCATGCCTATGTAAACCGGCTGAGAAGTTACCGGGATAATGGGATTCCTATTTTTATTGATGGAAAGATTAGCTGGAAGGAACAGGATTGGTATAAGATTTTTGAGGTCCGGGAGGACGGGGGAGTATATATGGCGGATTATATTAACTCGGAAAGAGGAAATCTGTCAGAGATTCATTTTGATCTCGTCTATCTGGACATCGAGGTCCGCCAGGCCTGGGAAAACCAAAAGCGTTTAGAGGAAACGGTTCACAGAGCACAAATGCAGCACTATAAGTCTGTATTACAGCAATTCCAGAAGGAAAAGGAGGAGAGGGAGGAAGATGAGTTGTAACATGAAATATGAATTCAGAAAGGAGGCGAAGCCATTCCAGCCAGTTGAATTCAAGAAAGAAATAATAAAAAAATCCTCTCCTCAGCTGTAATCTGTGGTATAATCAAGGAAACGGAAACGTATCACAACAGGAAGAAATAAACGCCAAAGGAAGGACATTATAAATCATGAAAAAAGTAGTTCCAATCCTGCTAGCCATCGGACTTTTACTCTGTATTTTGATCGGATATCTGGGCTATACTGCCTATGAAAAATATTCACCTTCAAAGCAGTCCTCCGATTTGGAAAGCTATTACCAGGCATCTGGAAGCTCCAGCGCAGTTTACTTGGATGATGCCTATCAGGAGGTTCAGGCAGTTCTCCGGAATAATCAGGTATATTTTCCCATTACCTGGGTGAATCAAAACCTGAATGAACGGTTTTACTGGGATTCTAATGAGCACCTGTTAATCTACACCCTGCCGGAAGAGATTCTTTATATGGATGGAGATTCAAAGGGAGACAGCGGCATCTATGTGCTTTTGAATGAGGGGGAGGAGATCTATATTTCTTCTGAGCTTTTGACCAAATACACAGATGTGCGGGTCAGCGTATTTCAGGATGGCCCGGCTGCCCGGACCTTTGTGGATACAAAATGGGAGCCGGAGACATGGAATATCTTAGAAAAGGGCGGCTCTGTCCGGGAAAAGGGCGGTATTAAAAGCCCTGTGGTAGTAAAGGAGCCGGAGGGGGCCCAGGTAAAGGTAATCGATACCATGGAACGGTGGACGAAAGTGCGGACAGAGGATGGCCATGTGGGCTATATCGAGAAGCGCCGTCTGGGCCAGGAGGAAGGGATGACCTATATCAGCACCTTCCAGGCGCCGGTATACACGAATATTTCCATGGAACAGAAGATTTGCCTTGCCTGGCACCAGGTGACCAGCGAGGATGGGAATAAGACGATCCAGCGGCTTCTGCAAAATACCCGGGGGATTAATGTGATCGCACCTACCTGGTATGGGTTAATTGACAATGATGGAAATTTTACCTCCCTGGCAGATATATCTTATGTGGAGTATCTGCACCAGCAGGGAATTCAGGTGTGGGCCCTGATTGATAACTTTAGCTCGAATGTACAGACGGAAATCCTGCTTTCCAGAACCTCCACCCGCCAAAAGCTGATCAACAGCCTGATGCAGGAGGCAGAGATCTATGGGTTTGACGGGCTGAATCTGGACTTTGAAAGTCTGAAGGATACTGCCGGGCCCCACTATATCCAGTTTATCCGGGAGCTGTCTGTGGCCTGCCGCAGGGAGCAGCTGGTCCTGTCTGTGGATAATTATGTCCCTGCCAGCTATAATTCCTTCTATAACCGGAAGGAGCAGGGCACAGTTGCAGATTATGTGATTATCATGGGCTATGATGAGCATTATGCAGGAGGGGAGGCCGGCCCGGTGGCATCCTACACCTATGTGGAGAATGGCATCGTGGATACCTTAAAGGAGGTCCCCAAGGAGAAGGTGATTAATGCCATTCCCTTCTATACCAGAGTCTGGACTGAGGATAAGGACGGCCAGGTGAGCTCAGAGGCGCTGGGAATTTCAGACGCCAAGGCCTGGGTGAAGTCGAACCGGGTATCTGTATACTGGCAGGAGGAATCCGGCCTCTATTACGGTGAGCTTGCAGGCAAGGAGGAACGGAAGGAGATCTGGCTGGAGGAGGAGAAGTCCATTGGCCTGAAAATGAACCTGATCCGGGATCAAGGCTTAGCTGGAGTAGCCTGCTGGAAGCTGGGATTTGAACCAGCAGATATCTGGGATATTGTAAAGGTGAATGATTAATCGCTCGTCAGATGAGACGTCAGGATTCAGGAAAATGGGGAGCAGCAGCGGAAAGGAGCAGGAGCGATGGCAAAAGAGAAGGGATGGAGCCGGAGAAGGGGCTTACTGTACATAGGCTTGATTTTGGGTCTTATGTGCGCCGGCTGCAGCAAACGGGAGTCAGAAATCGGGGCTCCGACCGTAAGCTCCAAGGCAGAGCTTCCCACAGAATCAGAGGAAGTAAAAACCACAGAGCCTGATCAGGAAACCATCGAGCCATTTCCGGATGATGAGACTCAGGAGACCCAGGTGATGGAGGTGATTCCGGGTCATAAAATCCTGGTTGCCACGGATATGCACTACCTGTCCCGCCAGCTGACGGATCTGGGAAGCGGCTTTACCTATATGGTGGAGCATGGGGATGGAAAGGTGACGAATTACATATGGGAAATTACAGAAGCCTTTGTCCAGGAGGTTATCCGGGAAAAGCCGGAGCTTTTAATTCTCTGCGGGGACTTAAGTCTGAACGGGGAGCTGGAAAGCCATGAGGAATTTGCCCGATATTTAAAAGAGATTGAGTCCCATGGGATTCCTGTGGTGGTGATACCAGGGAATCATGATATTAATAATCCTCAGGCATCCCGGTTTTTTGGTGAGGAACGGCGGCCGGCCCAGATAACCACGCCAGAGGAGTTTTGCCGGATTTATGGTTCCTTTGGCTATGATGAGGCCATCAGTCGGGATCCGGAATCCTTGAGCTATGTATATCCCATCAGCGAGAAGCTTTGGGGGCTGATGCTGGACAGCTGCCAGTATCAGAGCGGCTATTATGTAGGAGGAATGATTGATACAGAGACCTATGACTGGATTGAAGAGCAGCTGGATGCTGCCACAGAGGCAGATGTGATGCTTCTTCCAGTCAGTCATCATAATCTTTTAGAGGAGAGCCAGATATATGAGGATGACTGTACCATCGAGCACAGTGAGCGGCTGATCGAGCTGCTGCTGGGATGGGGGGCCCCTCTGTATTTAAGCGGGCATCTTCATGTGCAGCATTTTATGAACAGTGACCAGGAGTGGGGAGGGGTCAGCGGGATTGATGAGATCGTTACCAGCTCTCTGGCAACACCGCCCTGCCAGTATGGTGTGTTATATTTTCAGGAGGAGGGGGCATTTCGGTATCATACCCAGATTTTAGATATGGATACCTGGGCGAAGTCCACGGATCAGACAGACATCCGCCTTTTAGAGTTTTCCAATTACCGGGTGCCGTTTTTGGAAAATGTATTTTATAATCAGGCCCATGACCAGCTGGAGAAGATGAAGGAGCTTGGATTTACAGATACCCAGATGGGGCGGATGTCCCAGGTGTATGCCAGGGCAAACTGCTATTACTACTGGGGCCGCGCGGTGGAGATCGCAAAGCAGCTAAAGGAGAGTCAGGAATACAAATTGTGGACCGAATATGCATCGGACAGCATGCAGGCCGTGTATTTAGACTATATTTTGGAGGAGGCTGTGGTGGATTATAATTTCCTGGAAAGAGAATAGCCGGGAGAGATACCGCATAAAGTGAAAAAAAGACATTGGCGGCATTGGATGAAGGGCATATTTTGGAATTGCATCCTTGGTATCTTTCTGCTGGCGGTGGTAACGGCCGTATCCCTTCATATGGGACAGCTGGATGAGGCAGCAGGGGTATTTTCCGGAGAAGGAAGCTTGATTCAGGGAATCTGGACGATTTTTTCACTGGATGGAGGAAAAGGCAGGTTCGGGGCAGGAGGAAGGGACGAAGCAGCCAGGGCGGTGGTGGTTTTAGACGCTGGTCATGGCGGTGTGGATCCGGGAAAGGTGGGGGTAGACGGTCAGCTGGAAAAGGAGATTAACTTAGCCATCGTGGTCAAGCTGAAGGCTTATCTGGAGGCCAATAACAT
Source organism: uncultured Lachnospiraceae bacterium (assembly GCA_951800145.1). GTDB lineage: Bacteria > Bacillota > Clostridia > Lachnospirales > Lachnospiraceae > Caccovicinus. Next base: position 71,890 of record CATOJE010000002.1, read on the forward strand.
TCAGGTGATCCTCACCAGGGAAAATGATAATGGATTATATCGCTCCGGAGATAAAAATAAAAAGTCCTCCGACATGAAAAAGCGGATCGAGATCATTAATGGGGCAGGGGCGGATGTTATGGTGAGCATTCACCAGAACAGCTATCACCAGCCTGGGATCGCGGGAGCTCAGGTTTTCTATTATCAAAGCTCTCAGGAGGGGAAAAAATTTGCCCAGATCATGCAGAAGCGGTTTGATTATTGCCTTGGAGATAAGAATACCCGCCAGGCCAAGGCCAATGGAAATTATTATCTCCTGTCCCACTCGAAGCCGGTATCCATCATTGTGGAGGCCGGGTTCTTATCCAATGCAGAGGAAGCGGCAAAGCTGGAGACCAGGGAGTATCAGGATAAAATCGCCTGGACCGTGGCTATGGGGATTATACAGTATCTGAATCAAAAAGAGACAAGGCGCGCCTGAAACTATGAGGCGCGCCTTATTTTATCAAAAGGAAAGCTTTCTTTATGATTTTGACTTATATTCCTTTAATGCCTTGGCTAGCTGGTCCGGACAGGAAGTAGGCCGGGGCCCGCACTGAATCCCCTCCAGCCTGGCGATGGCATCATCAATATCCATCCCCTCGATCAGCCGGGCAACCCCCTGGGTATTCCCGGCGCAGCCTCCCACAAAGGTTACATTGGTCAGTTTATTATCCTTTACCTCAAAGTGGATCGAACGGGAGCAGACTCCCTGAGTTTTAAAATCCATATGTTTTCCTCCTCACTTTTTAATACAGCATTATTATGAATAAGTATAATCCATTGAAAAAGATTGTCAAGACATTTATAATGGATAAGAATATTAGATAGATGTTATAATAAAATCGTATGGCACAGGAGGAAAGATTATGTTAGGAATTATCGGAGCGATGAGCGAAGAGGTAGCGAAAATTAAAGAATGCTTAGACCATGTGATGGTAGAGACAAGGGCAGGGATGGAATTTTACCAGGGAAGCCTGGAGGGGAAGCCGGTGGTGGTGGTGCGTTCAGGCATCGGGAAGGTGAATGGGGCAATCTGCACTCAGATTTTGGCGGATTGCTACCAGGTGGAGGGGATTGTTAATACTGGAATCGCAGGCTCACTCCGGGCAGAGATTAATATCGGGGATATCGTCCTTTCTACCGATGCGCTGCAGCATGATGTAGATGCAACCGTCTTTGGCTATCAGGTGGGGCAGATTCCTCAGATGGAGTGCTTTTCCTTTCCCTCAGATGAGAAGCTTCGCAGTCTGGCCGAATCCTGCTGCCATCGGGTAAATCCGGATATCCGGACCTATTCCGGACGGGTGGTGAGCGGGGATCAGTTTATTTCCAGCAAGGAGAAGAAGCAGTGGCTGGCAGAGCATTTCCAGGGATACTGCACCGAGATGGAGGGGGCTGCCATCGCTCAGACTGCCTGGCTGAATCAGATTCCGGTATTGATTGTCCGGGCCATATCCGATAAAGCAGATGACAGCGCCACGATGGATTACGAGACCTTTGAGGCGGCAGCCATCGCCCGCTCAGTGAACCTTCTTCTGGAGATGATTAAGCGCTTTTAATCCAGCTTCAGCGCGATTTCAGGAGGAATTTGACGAACGATTCTCCGCTTTCCCATCTTCCCAAATAGAAGCCAGGCGATTATAATGGATACTATCAGGTGCAATCGAGAATCGTGTTAAGGCACAAGGCAGTACGAGAGAAAACACGAAAGAAGCACCGGAAGAAAGGGGAGCGAATATGCTGGAATTTTTACAGACAGGTAAAGCAATTTATGTTTTAGCTGCAGTATGCCTGATTGGTATGTTAAGTAAACTGGCAGCGAGTAACCTCTACAAAGGATTAATTAAAGAAACAGGAAACATGATGCTGACAAAGAATAAATGGCTGCGGGAGCTAAGACAGCGGGCCGAGGATACATATCGATTAAACCAGGGTGTAGCTAATACCCAGGTATTTGTAGAAAAGCAAATCTATGAGGCCAGGATGGGCATGTTTACGCCGGAGGGATGGAGCGGATTTTCCAATCAGCTGACAGCGCTCTGCTTTCTCTTAGGAGGAGCGGCTGCTTTCCTGGCATACTGGTATCGCTGTGATTCGTATTATATTGTGCTGTACAGCGCCATGGGCGTGCTGTCAGGGGTATTTAACATCATGGTGGATTATGGAGCAGGGCTTTCGGACAAGCGTCAAAGGCTTAGCGTGGGGATTCAGGATTATCTGGAAAATGTTCTCTGGAAACGCCTTGGCCGCGATCGGCTCCCTGAGCTGGGGGAGGAAAAGGATGTGATCGAATTGAATCCGTCTGCTTCCTCTAAGGAGCCGGTCCGTCTCCTCAGAGGAAGAAAACGGGAGGAGGCGGCTCTTCACGGAAAGGGCGGCGCTGCCGGTGAGCGGGCGCGGGGAGGCCAGGAGAATTCCCCTGCCTCAGCCAGAAATGTCCGGGAGAATGTAAACTTTAAGCGGGGGAGGACACAGCCAGAGGGAGAAGAGGGAGAAAAGAATGACGAGGCCTTAAGCCAGCTGCGGAAAAGCCTGGAGCAGGCAGCGGCCGGCCGGAGCCAGCCGCCTAAGGCCCAGGAGAAGGCCGGAGTCCGATCCTTAGGAGAATTATCTGCGGGAGAGAACTGGATGAAGGATCTGAAGCCAGAGGAGATTAAGGTGCTGGGAGAAATTATCCGGGAGTATTTAGGATAGTAAAGAAAATAAAGAAAATCAGCCGGCTGAATGCCGGCTGATTTTTTGTGGAATTATTCTTCAATTACCTGGATTTCCAGGTAATCAAAGGCGATCTCCTCCACAAAATTATCACTGGAAAACCTGGTTTTATCGTGCTGCTTAAATGCACGGATATTCGATTCCAGCCAGAGGGGCTGTCCCAGATCAAACTGATAGCAGATCTCCTCTAACGCGCCGAAAACCATCTGAGTCCGGGACATGGAGTAGTCGGTCATACAGATAACGGTGTCTTTGACCAGATGATTCTCCTTCCAGATTTTTCCCCACATACGAAACATATCCGGCAGCCTCCTTGTTTATGCAATCTGCCTGCCCCCGGTCTGTGAGCAGTAGCAATGAATTCAGTATATCGGATTTTGAGAAGAAAGTAAAGAAGCTTTGGCTTCCTCTTGTAATTAATGGAAAAATAGAATATAATTTTAATCAGTTATAAATGTGGAAGGACTTAGAAGGAACCGAAGAAGTCGATTTTGGGAAGTACAGCACTCTGAGATACAAAGGAGGATAGCGGTATGACGCAGCCAATTACGGATCATGCAGCTTTCTTGGGTGAAGCGAGACAGTCTGTAGAGGATTTAAACCAGCTCAAAAAGGATTTCAGCCAGACGGAATTAGAGGCCAAGCAGCTGAGACGGCAGCTTGAGGCAGAGAAAAAGGCTGTGGAGGATCTGATTTCTATTACAGTAAAGAAGCGCAGAGATGAGATCAATGCAAGCTATGATAAACAGATTGCAAAGGGGCAGGATCAGCTGAAGAAAGCAAAGGGAAAGCGGGAGAAGGCGAAAAACCAGGGAATCCGGGATCGGATTGCAGAGGAGACGGCTGGATTTCGTGATGAGAACCGCCAGCTGAAGCTTAAGATACGGTCCTTGTTTCAAAAGGAGCGGATCCCTGCCTTCTGTTCCAGAGGCTGGTACTATTCCCTTTATATGCCCAGGACATTTAAGGAAATCGGAACCCTGCTGCTTATGGTGATTCTCTTTTTTGCTGCATTGCCCTGGGGGGTTTACCTGCTGATCCCAGTGCTTCAGCGCCGCAGCTGGATGCTGGTGGTGATCTATCTGGCAGATATCCTTCTGGTAGGAGGACTTTACATGCTGGTGGGCAACCGCACTAAAATGGGGCATCCGGAGGCGATCCGTCAGGGAAGGATGATACGGGATACGATTCATTCGAATCAAAAAAAGATCCGCGTTATTACGAATTCCATTCGGCGGGATCGGAATGAGGCTATTTATAATCTGGAGAAATACGACGATGAGATTTCCCGGATTGTCCAGCAGCTGGCAGAGCTTACAGGAAAAAAGCAGGAAGCGCTAAACACCTTTAACACGGTCACTCAGACGATTATCTGTGATGAAATCACCAGTAATAGCAAAGAGAAAATCGACACGCTCAAGGATCAATATGAGACGGCAGAGGAAAAGCGGAGCCAGCTGGAGCATCAGATCCGACAGCAGTCCCTGGAAATCACAGATAAATATGAGATTTATGTAGGAAAAGAGTTTATGCAGCCAGACAAGCTGACAGAGCTGGCCCGGCTCATCCGCTCAAAGCAGGCAGCAAATATCAGCGAGGCAATATCCGTCTATAAAGCTGGTAAACAATAAAAAAGGTGCAGTCTTCTCCTTAGAGGACTGCGCCTTTTATGGATTTTCCAGCCAATTAAATGGTGATCAGGTGATAGGGAATTTGATTGGCAGTGAGCATCTGGGATTCCCTTTTATGGCAGGTGAACATGATGATCTGCCCGCTAAAGGCAGAAGTAAGCCACCGCAGCGCTGTTCTCAGCCGATCATCGTCATAGAGAACAAAGCTGTCGTCAAAGACCAAGGGCATCCGCTCCGGGCCGCTTTGAATCAGCTTCGCAGAAGCCAGGCGGAGCGCCAGATAAACCTGATCCATAGTACCAGAGCTTACCTGATCCACAGGAACCAGCTTTGTTTTCGTGTTCATAAAGATATTCAAATTTTCATCAATGCTCATGCTGGAGTAGATGCCACCGGTAATACCGCTGATTAAGGCGGAGGCCTCCTTGTTCAGATAAAGGCCAAAGGAATCCCGGATGGAGGTGGTCAGCTCGGTCATGGTCTCCTGAGCCAGATCAATGGCGGCGATTTCCTGGGAGATGCGGTCATTTTCTGCTAACACCTCCTTCAGCCCTTCAGCCTGGGTTTTACAGCTGGCCAGATGCTCCAGCTTCTTTTCCAGCTCCCACTGAAGCTTTTGCTGCTTTTCAATCTCTGCTCCAAAGCTGCTCTGCTGCTTTTTCAAAAGCTCCATTTTTTCTGTGAGATGTGCTAAATTATCCTGAGAGAGAATCAGGGCCTGGTTTAACCGCTTAAACTCCTCCATGCGGCCCAGAAAGGCATTCATGGCATTCTCATTCACAGATTCATCCCCCAGATGCCTGGAGAAGATTTCCTGGAGAAGCTTTAAGCAGTAATCCATATCCTTCTGATAGCTTTTATCCTTTATTAAGATCAGGCACCCGGCAATGATGAGAAGCAGGGCCAGCATAAATAAAAAAATGGAAGGAAGGTAATGGCCTCCCACGACCCAGTCAGGCAGGAGCCGGGAAAAAAGAATATGAATAGGCTTCCAGTTGGAGGCAACAAGGATCATAAAAACAGCGCCGCCCATGGTGGAAAGAACTCCTAAAACCAGTGAGAGGATGGCCAGGGCACCCCGGGATTTCTTCTGGCAGTGGGCTTTCGCCTGGGTATAGTCATCGTAGATCTTTCTTCCGTGATCCTCATATGCCTGGATGGAGGCCTCATCGGTAAACTGATTTGATTCCAGCACCTGATGTCCCCTTGCCACCTTCTGAAGGAGCACCTCCCGGTCCTTCTGCACCCCCTCCAGCTCTTTTCTCGCGGCAGCCTTTTTTTCCTGATATTCCGTAAGATGGTTTTCATACTCTGGGGTGGAGATCTCCCGCTCTATGTTCCGGATATCTCCCAGAAGGGAGGTGTAGCTTCTTGCAGCTTCAGGGACCATCTGCCGTTCCAGCTCCTTTCGCTGGGACTTTAAAAAGGCGGAGGCCTTGGTAATATTTAAGGCCATGCTGCCGGTGGTATTCATGTTGGCGATATAGTTTTTAAGCTCTGTGACCATGCCCCCGTCCGTAGCGCTTTTCAGCTGCCCGATGCTGATGGTATTTACATAGGCGGTTTCGCTTAAGCCGCATAGGATCTGATCCAGTAATGCCCGGGTAGGCTCCACCTCCTGTCCCAGGGTTTCATCAATAATGGCAAATTCCCGGCTATTCTGAAAATTCCTCTCAATACGGTAGACATGTCCGGCTGATTCTAAGCGGATGCGTCCCTCATAGCCTCCCTTTAAGTCCCAGGGCTTGTATTTGGTAAATTGATCGGTTCTGGCGGCTCTGCCTCTCTGCCGTTCCATGCCGAAAAGCATACTGCGGATAAAGGAGTGAAGGGTGGACTTCCCAGCTTCATTTTTTCCGTAAACTACATTTAACCCATCCTGGAAGGCAATGGAGCAGTTATTAAATTTTCCGAAGCCATTGATATGCAAATCAAGAAATTTCATGGTCTAGCTCCTTTCGTCCTTTGTCTGGATTAATGCGTTGATTCCATAGTATAATGCCTTTTTCTCCACATCGCTCATATTTTCCTTCTGAAGGGTGCGGATATAAAAGCCGATCATGTCGCTGGGGTGCTCGGCAAAAAGCTGGGCAAAATCATATTGAGGCTCGGATTCATCCTTGATCTGGGCGATGCGGAAGCGGGATTCCAGCACATCTAAGTCAAAGGAGATATCCGGGTCCCGCATCCCCCGGATAACGAAACGGTAGATGTGCTGCAGGCCCCGCCGTTGGATTTCCTGGGATATACGGGAAGCCAGCTCCACATTGGTCGTCTTCGGAGTGACATTTACAGCCAGCGAGATATACTGGGACCGGCACATGGGAAGAAACTCCAGGGCAGTTACCTGCCTGGTAACCGGGTGAATTTCCCCTATAAAAACGCCATGGGCGCCCGTTTCTGTCTTGTCCAGAGGCTCTAAGGAGCCACAGTAGGCAGCCCGCCGCTCCAGGATCACCTGAGGCTTGTGGATATGCCCAAGGGCAATGTAGGAGAAGGGACAGGAGGCAAGATGATTCTTATCCATGGGCAGGTGGGTACTATCTCCCCCGTGGGCCAGAAGGATTTGGATCCGGCCATTATCAGGGATATCTATGTGATCCAGCTGTGGTTCTGTGATCTCCGGGGTATAGTAGCTGAACCCGTGGACCTCTGTGTTGCAGTCAGAAAAGACCACGGAGTCTAACGTCTCATTCATAAAGAAGGTGACATTAGGACACCAGGTGAAGCTCATCAGGGCAGAATTTGTCCGGATGCGGTCATGATTTCCGGCGATGAGCACCACATGAACCGAGGGGATAGTGGAAAAGAGATAATTCACCTCTTTTAAATCTCTGGCAAGGGGCTGGCGGTGGAATAAATCTCCTGCAATAAAGAGGAAATCCACCTCCCGCTCCCTGGCCAGCCGGATGACCTCCTCAAAGGTTTCTTTAATGGCCTGGGTGCGCTCCCGGGACCAGGGCTTATCGCTGTCCGGGCTCATGCCCCAATGAATATCACCTGTGTGTATAAACTTCATAAAGCTTCTCCATGTTCCTTTACAGTTCGCAGTTGTTTACGGTTCTTGGGAAGGGGAGGACATCGCGGATATTGCCCATGCCCGTCAGATACATCACGCACCGTTCAAAGCCTAAGCCAAAGCCAGAGTGGCGGGCGGAGCCATATTTGCGCAGGTCCAGATAGAAATCATAGTCTTCCTTTTTCAGGCCCAGCTCATCCATACGGGCAGTGAGCTTCTCATAGCTATCCTCTCTCTGGCTGCCGCCGATGATCTCTCCGATGCCGGGAACCAGGCAGTCCATGGCAGCCACGGTCTTCCCGTCCTCATTCATTTTCATGTAGAAGGCCTTGATTTCCTTCGGGTAATCGGTGACAAAGACAGGGCGCTTAAAAATCTCCTCTGTGAGGCAGCGCTCATGCTCTGTCTGCAGGTCACATCCCCAGAACACCTTGTAGTCGAATTTTTCATTATGCTTTTCCAGAAGCTGGATCGCCTCAGTATAAGTAACCCGTCCGAACTGGGAATTCAGTACATGGTTTAACCGGTCTAAAAGGCCCTTGTCCACGAACTGGTTAAAGAAATTCATCTCCTCCGGCGCATGCTCCAGTACATATTGGATCACGAATTTTAACATTCCCTCAGCCATGGTCATATTATCATCCAGATCAGCGAAGGCCATCTCCGGCTCGATCATCCAGAATTCTGCTGCATGGCGGGTAGTATTGGAATTTTCCGCCCGGAAGGTGGGGCCAAAGGTGTAAATATTCCGGAAGGCCATAGCATAGGTTTCGCCGTTTAGCTGGCCGCTTACAGTCAGGTTTGTGGGCTTGCCGAAGAAATCCTGGGAAAAGTCAGGGGTTCCCTCCTGGGTTCTAGGGATGTTATTGATATCCAGGGTGGTTACCTGGAACATTTCCCCAGCTCCCTCGCAGTCACTCCCTGTGATAATCGGGGTGTGGACATAGACAAAGCCCTGCTCCTGGAAATACTGATGGATGGCATAGGCGATGAGGGAGCGGACCCGGAATACAGCCTGGAAGGTATTCGTCCTGGGACGCAGGTGGGAGATGGTGCGCAGGTATTCAAAGGTGTGACGCTTTTTCTGAAGAGGATAGTCCGGTGCAGAGGCGCCTTCTACAGTCACCTCAGCGGCCTGAATTTCAAAGGGCTGCTTGGCCTGGGGCGTAGCGGTAAGAATGCCCTTTACGATCACCGCGGAGCCTACGCCCAGTTTTGCGATCTCTGCAAAATTCTCCATTGTATCATGATATACAATCTGAATGGGATCGAAAAAGGTGCCGTCGCTTACAATCAGAAATCCAAAGGCTTTGGAATCCCGGTTATTGCGCACCCATCCTCCGATGGTGATCTCTTTGTCAAAGTAATCTTCCCTTTTCTTATAAAGCTCTTTTATGGTTGTTAGGTTCATAATGGTCAGTCTCCTTTTGTTTTCTTGGATTTTTGGGAGCTCTTTCGTACAAATTATACTTTATTTTTTTCTGGGATTCAAGGCCTGACCAGATATTTCGCGGCCAGATATCCGATTTGGGGCGAAATATGTTGAACTATGCACAAATAAGGGCAATTTTAGGAAAAATATTTGTTCACTATTTATGGGTTGTGTGCTATAATGAGAGATAACAAAATATTACAGCAAGAGGTGATAACGTGATTAAAAAAGAGATGATTGCCATGCTTTTAGCTGGCGGCCAGGGAAGCCGTCTGGGAGTTTTGACGGCGAAGGTAGCGAAACCGGCAGTATCCTTTGGAGGGAAGTACCGCATTATCGATTTTCCTCTGAGCAACTGCATTAATTCCGGCGTAGATACCGTTGGCGTTTTGACACAATATCAGCCTTTACGTTTGAATACCCATATAGGGATTGGAATTCCCTGGGATTTAGACCGTAATGTAGGCGGCGTTACCATCCTTCCCCCCTATGAGAAGAGTAAGGGAAGCGACTGGTATACAGGTACAGCGAACGCGATTTACCAAAACCTGGAGTACATGGAAAACTATAATCCGGATTATGTTTTAATTCTGTCAGGCGATCACATCTATAAGATGGATTACGAAGTAATGCTGGATTACCATAAGGCCAATAGCGCCGATATCACAATTGCTGCCATGCCGGTTTCCATTGAGGAGGCAAGCCGTTTTGGAATCGTTATTACCGATGATTCCAATCGGATTCTGGAGTTTGAGGAGAAGCCTCCGGTTCCCAGAAGCAATTTGGCTTCCATGGGAATCTACATTTTCAGCTGGCCAGTGCTTAAGGAGGCTCTGATTAAGATGAAGGACGAGCCGGGCTGTGATTTCGGAAAGCACATTATCCCCTACTGTCACGGGAAGGGGGATCGGGTATTTGCATATGAGTATAACGGATACTGGAAGGATGTAGGGACGCTTGGATCCTACTGGGAAGCGAATATGGAGCTCATCGACATTATTCCAGAGTTTAATCTGTATGAGGAATACTGGAGGATTTACACAAAGAGCGATATCATACCGCCTCAGTATATTTCCAGCGAGGCCCGAATCGAAAAGAGCATCATCGGCGAAGGAAGCGAGATTTACGGGGAGGTGGTGAATTCAGTCATCGGCGCCGGGGTTGTCATCGGGAAAGGGGCTATGGTTCGGGATTCCATCATTATGCAGGGCTGCCGGATCGGCCAGGGCGCCAAGGTGACCAAGGCGATTTTGGCAGAGGATGTGCAGGTGGGAGATGGTACAGAGCTGGGAGTTGGAGAGTATGCCAACAGCACCTATAATCCCAAGGTATATCAATTTGACCTGGTAACCATAGGAGAGCATTCCGTGATTCCGGATCATGTAAAGGTAGGAAAGAATACGGCGATTTCCGGCGTAACCCTCCCGGAGGATTATCCGGATGGCCTGCTGGCCAGCGGCGACTACATTGTAAAGGCAGGTGGCATAAGATGAGAGCAATCGGTATCGTATTAGCAGGCGGCAACAGCAAGCGGATGAAGGAGCTTTCGAATAAACGGGCGATCTCCGCTATGCCGGTAGCAGGCAGCTACCGGAGCATCGACTTTGCATTGAGTAATATGACCAACTCCCACATTCAGAATGTGGCAGTGTTCACTCAGTACAATTCCCGCTCCTTAAACCTGCACTTAAGCTCTTCCAAGTGGTGGGATTTCGGGCGGAAGCAGGGCGGATTATTCGTATTTACCCCTACCATTACAGCAGAGAGCAGCGACTGGTACCGGGGCACGGCAGATGCCCTGTATCAAAACCTGAACTTTTTAAAGACCAGCCATGAGCCCTATGTGGTGATTGCTGCCGGCGACGGGGTGTATAAGCTGGACTATAATAAGGTATTGGAGTACCACATCGAGAAGAAGGCGGATATTACCGTGGTCTGCAAGGACATGCGGGAGGGTGAGGATGTGACCCGCTTCGGCTGTGTAAAGGTGAATGAAGACGGACGGATCATTGAGTTTGAGGAAAAGCCTATGGTCTCCGATGCAAATACCATCTCCTGCGGCATCTATGTGATCCGCAGACGCCAGCTCATCGAGCTCATCGAGCGCTGCGCGGCAGAAGATCGGTATGATTTTGTGAAGGACATCCTGGTGCGCTATAAGAATTTAAAGCGGATCTATGCCTATAAGATGGAGGGCTACTGGAGTAATATCGCCTCAGTTGAATCCTATTATGAGACGAATATGGACTTTCTAAAGCCAGAGGTCCGGGATTACTTCTTCAAGCAATATCCGGACGTGTACTCTAAGATTGACGACCTGCCTCCGGCCAAGTATAATCCAGGGGCAGTGGTGAAGAACAGCCTGATTTCCAGCGGCTCCATCATTAATGGCACAGTGGAAAATTCCGTGCTGTTCAAGAAGGTATACATTGGGAATAATTGTATCATCAGAAATTCCATCATATTAAATGATGTTTATATCGGCGACAATACAGTCATTGAAAACTGTATCGTAGAAAGCCGCGACACCATTCGGGCGAATACCACACATATTGGAACAGAGGAAAAGATTAAAATTGTTTTAGAGAAAAACGAGAGATATACCGTATAAAAGACCAGTGTAAGCGGAGGGGTTTTGTTATGCAGATAACAGATGTAAGAGTAAGACGAATTGAGAAAGAAGGGAAGATGAAGGCCATCGTATCTATCACGTTGGACAACGAATTCGTCATTCATGATATTAAGGTGATAGAGGGGGAGAAGGGATTGTTTATCGCTATGCCAAGCCGCAAGGCAGCGGACGGCGAGTACCGGGATATCGCCCATCCCATTAATTCCGGAACCAGAGACATGATTCAGCAGGTGATCCTAAATAAATATGAATTCACCCTGCTGGAGAACGCAGAGGAAGCTGCAGAATAGAATATCATGAAAGGCTGCTGTGCCCAGGGAGGGGCGCAGCAGTTTTTTTGTATAAAAATAAAAAACTTTCCTTATTATCGCCCTGGTGTATTTGCAAAAACCAAATATCGGTATATAATCAGTAGGGAGGTAGAGGGGAATTATGAAAGTTGCAGTTTGTGATGATGACCGCTCTGCACTGGAGCGGGTGGTAGGTATGATTTGCGGAATGGACATCGTGAAGGTCTGCGATGTTTACCAGAGTGTTCCTGACCTGGTAAAGGCAGTAAAGAATAAAAAGCATTATGACATTGTTGTGATGAACATCGGAGGCGGATCCGGCTTTGACGGAATCAATGGGGCAAGGCGGCTGGGAGAGCTGGATGCGGATACAAAGATTATATATATGACCAGATACACAGAAAAGTATGTGCAGGAGATTTTTTTAAGTCCGGCCAATCTAAGCGGTTTTCTTGTAAAGCCGGTGGATGAGGAGATGTTAAAGAAAAATCTCCAGAAGGTAATGGAGACCAGAGCCAGACCAGAAAACCAGAAAATGGAGATCACTTATAAACATAAAGTGGAATCGATACCATATGATGATATCTTTTACCTGGAGAGCATGGGACATCTGGTGGTTATTCACACCAAAAAGGGGGATTACCGCTCCTATGACCGTCTGGAGAAGGTAAAGGAGCGGCTCCCGGGAAACTTTGTCCATTGCCATAAAAGCTATGTGGTAAATATGGACTGTATCCAAAGGATTGATAAAAACAGGATATTTCTCATAAACAGCAAAGAGCTGCCCATCAGCAAGTCCCGGTATGGAGAAACCAGGGAACGGTATGCCCTATATACAGAGCAGCTGCTGCTGGCCTTAAAGAATGGATCCCATTCCCTTTAAGATGCTTCTGGCCACGCTGATCCCATTGGCAGAGGCCTGCTGCAGGCCTCTGGTTACAGAGGCGCCGTCGCCGATGGCCCGCAGGCCCCGGACACTGGTTTCAAAATCACGGTCCACCACCACTTTATTGGAGTAGAACTTTACTTCCACTCCGTAGAGAAGGGTTTCATCGCTGGCGATGCCGGGGGTTACCTTATCCAGGGCCAGGAGCATTTCCTTAATGTCCACCATGATCCGGTGGGGAAGCACCAGGGACAGATCGCCGGGGACGGCATCCTTTAAGGTGGGAATCAGATTATTGCGGCAGAGCCGTTCCTCAGTGGTGCGGCGTCCCCGCTGGAAGTCGCCGAAGGTCTGCACCAGGATCCGGCCGTCGCAGAGCATATTGCTTAACCGGGCGATGTGCTTTCCATATTCGATAGGGGTTTTAAAGGGCTTGGTAAAGTTTTTGGATACCAGCAGGGCGAAGTTCGTATTATTGGTCTTATACTCCTTTGACTTGTAGGCGTGTCCATTTACCACAGCCAGTCCGTCCTCGTAGTATTCTGTGGCCACCTCGCCGGAGGGATTGGTACAGAAGGTCCGCACCTTATCGTCAAAGGTGGGGGTGTAGTAAACCAGCTTTGCCTCATAGAGATTTTTATTTAAAAATTCCATGATCTCATCCCGGACTTCCACACGGACGCCGATATCCACGGTCCCCACCTGGGTTTCTATGCCGTGATCCCGGCAGATATGGGAGAACCAGTCGGAGCCTTCCCGGCCAATGGCAGAAACCACCTGGGAAGCATAGTAGATTTCATCCTGGCTGGTCACCACGCCTTTTACCTGGGAATCTTCGATGAGAATATCCTTTACCATGGTGTTAAACTTCATGGTGATGTTTTGCTGGAGCAGATGCTCCTGGAGGCGGGTGTAGATTTTATAGCCCTCTTCGGTTCCCAGATGGCGGATGGGACATTCGATCAGCTTTAAATTAGCGCCGATGGCCTTGCGGCGGATCTCCTGGATTTCCGCCTGTTTGTGGATGCCGTAAACATTGGTGTCTGCGCCGAATTTCAGGTAGATATTGTCCGATTCCTGGATCAGGGCCTTTGCTTCTTCATAGCCTAAGATCTCAGGCAGGTGTCCGCCCACGTCAGGGGAGAGGGACAGCTTTCCGTCGGAAAAGGCCCCGGCCCCGGCAAAACCGGTGGTGATAGAGCAGGGCTGGCAGCCGACACAGGTTTTGGTGGTGCGCTTGGGACAGACCCTTTTTTCGATGGGCCGGCCCTTTTCCAGCATCAAAATCTTAAGATCTGGCTTTTTCTGGATCAGCTCATAGGCGCAGAAGATTCCGGAAGGGCCGGCGCCTATGATAATTACATCGAAGCTTGTGTTTTGATTCATAGAATCACCCCCATAGTTTATTCATTAAAAATACCAGCATACACAAAATAGAAGCTTATAGTCAACTATTTTCGGCAGCTGGTAGAAACGTTCATCCAATTATGAACCTATATAAGCACAACAATTAAAGTCTACCATAGAAAAATGAATATGACAAGGGGAAAATCAGCTGTGGGATTGAATATATTCTCTGGGAGAAATTCCTTCCACCTTTTTGAATACCTTGCTGAAATAAAAAGCGCTTTCAAAGCCCAGGCGTTCGGCGATTTCATAAATCTTTAAATCCTGCTCAAGCAGCAGGCCCTTTGCCCGGGAGATTTTCCCCTGGGTTACATATTCAGAAAATCCAATATTGCAGATTTTCTTAAAAAGTGCGCTTAAGTAATTGGGGCTTAAGCCAAAGATGGCGGACACCTGGTTCAGTGTCAGGCGTTCTTCGATGTGGCTGTCAATGTATTTTTGAACATTGGATATAATGTGCTCCTTGTAAGATTTCCGCTTGCTTTGAAGGACATGGCAGAGGCCGTCACGGAAGGTTTCCAACCATGCGATGATCTGATTCACGCTGTGCATCTGATAGATGGATCGGTAGCCGTCCGGGTAATCCGAAAAGATCTGGGATATGGTTTCTTCCCCATCCGGCAGGAGGGACATAGCCAGATAGAGAATATTACAGGAGCCATCTACCGCCTGGAGGTAGCGCTGAGGATAGGAGGCAAAAAGATCGATAATCTGGGAAAGGGTATCGAAGAGAACATCTGCCTCAAATTCCTCAAAGGCCTGAGTCAAAGCATTTTTAAATAAGGTGATATTAAAGGAGTTTCGCGCGGAGGAGTCCTCCAGCCGGGTAAAAAAGCAAACGGGATTATCTGTGTCCGTGTGGGTAAAGGCCTGCCGGGCCTCCTGATAGGTTTCGCTGATGCGCAGAGGCTCTTCAACTGAGCTTCCAAGCCCCACAGCCAGCCAGGCGTTAAAATATTTTGGAATCATTACACAGGCATTGTCCCAGGCAGCCTCCAGAAGGGAGATTTCAGAATCGCCGGAGGCTGCCAGCTGGAAAATCACAGCAAAGTGCCGCATATCCAGGGCAATCACATGGCAGGGCAGATACTTTGAAAGGATCTCACGCATCATCTGCAGGCTGCTGGAAAAGAGATTCACCTGTTTGGCATAATCCATGGAAAGAGCCGTGTCACTCTGGATCGCTCCGTGGGCTGCCAGGTAATTTCCAGAGGAAAAGTCCAGCCTCAGATCCTTTACCTGCAGTTCGAATTGCTCCCGGTTGTCAAATAAATTATGGAGGAGCCGCATATAAAATTTATCCAGATAGCTTTGGAGAAGAGGGCGTTTTTCCCCGCTGTGCTTTAAGGCTTCCGCAGCCCGAAGCTCCTCCAGCCGCTCCAATGCCTGGCGAATGGCCGCGGTCAGGCTATCCTCATTCAGCTCCAGCTTAATCAGGTAATCAACCACCTGATAGGAGAGGGCCTTTTTGATCAGTGGAAATTCTTCGTAGCTGGTGAGAATTAAGAAGAGAGGAACAGGGCCATAGCAGTCGCGGCATTCTTTTACCAGCTCCAGGCCATTCATGATTGGCATCTTGATATCGGTTATAACCAGCTCCGGCGAGTATTCTTCAATCATTTCCATAGCCGCTTTGCCATTCATAGCTGTTCCGCAGACCTGGATGCCCAGCTGGGACCAGTTCAACATGGATTTTATTCCAATCTGTACCAATGGCTCATCGTCTACAATCAATAGCTTTATCATAATTATTCTCCCTTTTTTGCCCATTGGCAGGGCAGTGTTATGGTCATGGTGGTATATTCTCCCAGGCGGCTGCTAATGGAGATGCTGCCGCCATAGCGGTATTGCTGAATCAGAAAATAATCCTTTACCAGGTTTAGCTCGTCTTCAAAGGGAACCGGGGCAGAAGTACCTTTTGATACATTCTTTAAAAGCCTGGCAAGAGCAACGATCATCTCCGCAATACCGGAAGCATTCTGGATGGTGGCCATCCATTTGATGGAGTTTAAGGTATTATAAAGAAAATGGGGGTTAATCTGACTCTGAAGGATCTGATATTCCAGATCCTTTTTCTGCTTCTCATCCTCCACCTTCCGATCCATCAGGGACACCACATTTTCCGCCATGGTGTTAATGCCCTTCCCGATGGTTCCCAGCTCATTTTCCCATTCGATGGAAGGATCCCTGGAAAAATCTCCCTCTGAGATAGCCAGAACCTTCCCACGGATCTTGTCCACCGGGGCATTGATGATGCAGTTTAAGAGAAATAGGAGCACCAGCCCCATAAGGACGATGACAAAAAGAATGGCCAGAATAATTAAAATATAGGCCTGCCGCTGTACCTGGTACTCCTTTTCAGAAAGAATATAGGAGATATACCAGCCATCCACGCCTAAGGGGCAGGTGATCATAGTACGGCGGCTTTTATCTGGCAGCTCCACCAGACGGGCCTGGGTTCCGGGGCTTAAGGTGGCATTTTCCATTTCACGGATGACTGGAAATTCCAGGGATGCGTCTGTAAACTGCTCCTCTCTGAACTGGTAGGAATGCTCTCCTAAGGTAATATACAGGCTGCTGTCTGCCTGGAGGGGGGAAGGCACTTAGGTAATTTTGGATCAGCTGATGGGATATGGATAAATATACCCAGCCCACCACCTCTGAATTATATTGATTATAAATGGGGCGGAGGATAGGGATGACCTGGACGTTTGAATTTTCCGGGTCAGGAACCAGCCCGATCCAAAGCATCCCGGGGCTTTTTAACAGCTCCTGAAAAAAGCTGCGCTGCTGGATCTTCTCCGCCAGAGCGCTGGAGCTAAAGGAGGTTCCGGATATCTGCAGATAATTTTTACCATTCAGGGGTGAGATAAGAACACGGGTGATATAGTCAGAGGAATGGGTATTATAGTACTCCTCCTTCAACCGGTCATAAGCGTTCAGCGCCGTTGCCCGCAGGGCAGAGTTGGCAGAGATGGAGGGCATTTTCTGCTGATTGCGGAAAGCCTCCAGATAGCGGCTGATATTCTCATTGGTATAGCACCATTGGGTAAAGTACGTAATATTTTCCATGTCGCTGGACACATTATTTGAAATAACCTGCAGGTTGTATTCTGCAGACTGGAGCAGCTTCTGCCGCCAAAAGGACTGAAAGACAGAAAAACAGATGGAGATGGTTGCAGCGGCAATCAGCAGGGTAACTGCCGCGGTGCTGGCGATGATTTTTCCGCGTATGGTTTTGGGGAATCGCTTTTTCCACATAATTAGAAACCCATTCCTTTCTCTGATCTCTCCGGGGCTTTCACAGTAATCCCCATGCGACCTTTGACGGTACACCGGCCACCCTATGAAAGCCGATTGCTCCGCACTTTGTGCTTACGCAATCGCCGCCAGTATTCGCAATCCGGGCTGCCACCCTCCTTGCTCATACCGGCTTGGTTGCCCGATATCCATGGTTCATTGCAAGCGAGCTTGCATTCACCATGGCTGCCGGGCAACACTTTCACAGTAATATTAAGAAAAAGAAGGGGATTTGTCAAATGGCAAAGGCGGAAAAAATAATTTGCATAAAATATTGCTGGTTTATCATAAAAAATTACATTTTTTCTTTGGAGCGGGGAAGGCAGAGAAAAAAGAGGAGGAAAAAAGGAAGCTTTTTTGGTAGAAAGTCCATTCAGAACAGGGAAAAAAGCCGGTATAATCAACCCATAAAGAAATCACCTGGAGTTATGAGCCGGGGAGAAACGGAGGAGGAAATTCGTATGATGAAAAAACGGTTACTTAGCATGGTATTAGCGGCAGCGATGGCAGGAAGCCTGGCAGGCTGCGGCGGAGGCGGCAGCAATGAGACAGCCGGAGGAGCAGCAGATAATACAACCGCTGCTCAGACCCAGGCAGGCGCCTCTGAGACAAAGGCCCAGGAGACGGTGGCAGCAGCCGACGGCCAGACTGTATTAAAATGGTCCATCTGGGACAAGGATCTGACGGTTTATTATCAGCCATTAATCGATGCCTTTGAGGCGGCCCACCCGGATGTAAAGATCGAGACCGTAGACCTGGGAAGCTCAGATTACCAGACGGTACTGGGGACGCAGCTTACCGGATCCGGCTCAGACTTTGACGTGGTAACCATCAAGGATGTGCCAGGCTATACCACTCTGGTTAACAAGGGCGTGCTGGAGCCGCTGGATGAGTATATTGCCAAGGATAATGTGGATTTGGCTGCCTTTAAGGGTCTGACCGACCAGATCAAGGTAGAGGATAAGCTGTATGAGCTGCCCTTTAGAAGTGATTTCTGGGTGGTTTATTATAATAAGGACGTATTTGACGCGGCAGGCGTGGAGTACCCCACCAATGATATGACCTTTGAAGAATATGATGCCCTGGCCAGAAGCCTGACCGTAGACGAGCCAGGCTCCGAAGTTTATGGCGTCCACTACCATACCTGGAGAAGCGCGGTTCAGCTGTTTGGCGTGCTGGATGGAAAGAATACCATCTTAGACGGCACCTATGGCTTCTTAAAGCCTTACTACGAGCTGATCTTAGCGCAGCAGGAGGATGGGGTATGCCAGGATTACGCTACCTTAAAGACCTCGAACCTTCACTACTCCGGAGCCTTTGCCCAGGGGAATGTAGGCATGATGAACATGGGCACCTGGTTCATCGCCACGATGATTGATAAGATTAAAACCGGCGAGTACACAGACTGCGCTAACTGGGGAATTGTAAAGTATCCTCATGCCGATGGCGTGGAGCCAGGCTCTACCTTAGCTACCATTACCGCTCTGTCCATCCCGGCCAATGCGCCTCATAAGGATCTGGCCTGGGAGTTTGTAAAGTTTGTCTGCGGGGAGGAAGGCGCCAATATCCTGGCAGAAACCGGAACCATCCCGGCTCTGATGACCGACGATATCGCGGAGATGGTATCCGCCATCGATGGATATCCCTCTGACGAAAACAGCAAGGAAGCCCTTCAGACCTCCAACCTGTATCTGGAGATGCCGGTAAGCGCTAAGAGCTCTGAGATCGAGACCGTATTAAATGAGGCTCATGATAATATTATGACAGGAAATATGACCATCGATGAAGGGATTGCGGATATGGATGAAAAGATCAGCGCAATCCTTGGACAGTAAAAGAGTAAAATCTCAGACAAGGGATCAGCGGGCAGGCGTAATCAAACGCCTGCCCCCTTTCAAGAAATGAGTAAAGGAGGAGCGCCGTAACAGGGCCAAATACGATATGGCAGAGACAAGAGCAGCAGACCCCAAAGAGGTGGAGAGAAAACTGGCAGTGTTAGAGCCACAGCTAAAGGAGCTGGAACAGCAGGTGGCAGCGGAGACGGATCCGAAGAAAAAGGAACAGCTTGCCAAAAAGATTACAAGGACGCGGGATAAGATCCGCCAGGCAAAAACCGGCGAGCGGCTAAGCCGCCAGACGAAGCGGGACCTGGTGGCGTATTCCTTTATCGCACCGAATTTTATTGGGTTTGCGATATTTACATTAGGGCCGGTTATTTTTGCCTTTGTACTGGCCTTTGTGAAATGGGATGGAAATAATCCCATGGAGTTTGCAGGACTGGGCAATTTTGCCATGATGATCGGCAATCAGCGGTTCATGGCATCCTTAAGAAATACCATCGTTTACTGTATCGCAACCGTGCCGTTTACCCTGGTCTGCGCCCTGGGGCTGGCAGTGCTGCTGAATCAGAAGATTAAGGGGAGGAACTTTTTCCGGACCGTCAGCTTCTTCCCTTACGTGGCCTCCCTGGTGGCTGTGGCGGCTGTGTGGAACATGCTTTTTTCCCCGGCGAAGAACGGTCCGGTGAATATGATCCTTTATAATGTGTTCCATGTGGCGGCAAAGGCCCTTCCCAAATGGTCTGCGGATAAGGACTGGGTTATGTTTACCATTGTCATGTTTTCTGTGTGGAAGAACATGGGATATTATATGGTGATTTACCTGGCAGGCCTTCAGGGGATCAATGCAGAGCTGTACGAGGCCGCCAGCCTGGACGGGACCAATACCTGGCAGAAGTTCCGGTTTATTACCTGGCCCCAGCTGCAGCCTACCACCTTTTTTGTGACCATCATCCTGACCATCAACTGCTTTAAGGTATACGACATCGTGTACATGCTGGCTGGAGGAAGCTCCGGCGTCTTAAATGAGTCGGCCATTGTACTGGTATACCATATTTATGAAGAAGCATTCCGAAACTGGAATCTGGGCTACGCAAGCGCGGCAGCGATGGTTCTGTTCCTCATCGTGCTGGCTATTACCTTAATCCAGTTCCGCGGTGAGAAAAAATACGCGTAAGGAGGCCGTGAGATGAAGATTAATAATACGAAAACAAGAACCCTGCGGGTAGTCCTTTATGCGGTGCTGATTATGCTGGCATTATTAATGCTGGTGCCCTTTGTCTGGATGCTGTCCGCCTCCTTTAAGCTGGATAAGGATGTATTCGTGTTCCCCATCCAGTGGATCCCGGCCAATCCCAGATGGCAGAACTATGTGGATATCTGGAATAAGATTCCCTTGTCTAAGTTTGCTTTAAATACGGTAAAGCTGACCCTGATTGTCACCTTCCTGCAGCTTCTCACCAGCAGCTTTGCTGCCTACGCCTTCGGGAAGCTGGAGTTTAAAGGGAAAAATATCCTGTTTTTAGCTTATATCGCCACCATCGCCGTGCCCTGGCAAGTATATATGGTGCCTCAGTTTATGATGATGCGTGCAATGGGGCTGGCAGATACCCATCTGGCGATTATCTGCCTCCAGGCCTTCTCCGCCTTCGGCGTATTTATGATGAAGCAGTTTTATGAGGGGATCCCCACAGAGCTCTGTGAGGCAGCCAGAATCGACGGGATGAGCGAGTATCAGATCTGGTATAAGATTATGCTGCCCCTGTCGAAGCCGGCTCTGTCCACCCTGACGATTTTTACCTTTGTAAACACCTGGAATGACTTCTTAGGCCCATTGATTTACCTGACCACCGAGTCCAAGAAGACGCTGCAGCTGGGATTAAGAATGTTTATCAGCCAGTTTGGTTCCGAGTACGGATTGATTATGGCAGCTTCGGTGCTGAGCCTGATTCCGGTATTGATTGTATTTTTGTCTCTGCAGAAATATTTTGTGGAAGGCGTGGCCGCTACCGGCGTGAAGGGATAAGCGATGAGTTGGATTACAAAAAAGGCTATGGAGCAAATGCCGGAAATTACCGGAGAAGAGATAAAAAATGCCCTGAACGCTGCGTCCAGACAGGTGATTGGAAATCTGGAGCAATTTACAAGCCGGTTTCCCAAGGCCTACAGCCAGAATGGATTTTATGAGGCGGTGGATAATGTGGACTGGACCCCAGGCTTCTGGACCGGGGAGGAGATTTACCGGACCGTCGCTCAGAAGCATATTAAGACGGCGCTGGCGAATGTGATACGGCCGGACTTTTCTACCTGGCACACCTTTTTCTTTGACCCAGAGACCGGGAAGCCGGATCATGGGGCCACCTGTCAGGGCTATCGGGACGGATCGGCCTGGGCCAGAGGACAGGCCTGGGGAATCTACGGGACGGCCATAGGCTTCTGGTACACAAAAGAGCCGGCCTACCTTCCTGTTTTCCGGGGGGTGACGGATTACTTTCTCCGCCATCTGCCAGAGGACCTGGTGCCATACTGGGATCTGGAATTTGGCGACGGAGATCCGGAACCCAGGGACTCCTCCTCCGCCTCCATCGCCGCCTGCGGGATGCTGGAGATGGCAAAGTACCTTGAGGAGCCGGAAGCTGGGTATTACCGGAAAATTGCCAGGAAAATCATGAAATCTCTTGTGGACCGGTATAGGGTGAAGGATGAGAAGGAGTCCAACGGGCTGGTGCTTCACAGCACCTACTCCAACCACTCCCCCTATAACACCTGCAACCACTATGGGGTGGACGAGTGCAACCTCTGGGGAGACTATTTTTACATGGAGGCCTTAACACGGCTTTCCAAGGATTGGGAGGTACATTGGTAGGCTCCCATCCAAAAGGAGCAGAATATGACGAAGCAGGAATTTTTCTTTGATGATCCGGCCCAGGTGGCAGCCTACTGCCGGGAAAACTGGCCGGAGGACTGTGAACATATCATCCGTGTGGCAGACCAGGTCTGCCGGAACCAGTTTTTATTTGACTTAAAGGCAGATTTGGAGAGAACCTGGGAGGTGGTGGATTTTGGCGGCGGCCCGGTTGACTGGGAGTACCGGCCGGGAGAGGATGCAGAGTTTAGCTTTCAGTTTGACCGGCACCGGTTCTTCATCACCCTTGGCCAGGCCTACTGGCTCACCGGGGATGAGAAATATGTGAGGCAGTTTATTACCCTTTTAGAGGGCTGGCTGGAGAGGGTAAAGCATACCAGGGAGGCGGAGCAGTCTACCTGGAGAAGCCTGGAGGCTGGATTCCGGGGAGAGTTCTGGGTAAAGGCCATCCAATATTTTAAAGACAGCCCCCTGGTAACCCGGGAGCTGATGGATTCTTTTTATGAGAGTCTGGCGGAGCAGGGGGAGTATTTGATGCAAATGCATTCCAGCTACCGTTATATCAGCAACTGGGGTGTGATTGAAAACCACGGCCTCTTTGAAATCGGCGTGGCTATGCCTGACGAGGAGCGCAGAAGCCGGTTTATTCAAACAGCCCTGGAGCATCTTGCCGTCACTGCCAGAATGCAGATTATGGGAGACGGGGTACAGTGGGAGCAGTCAGCCTCCTATCACAATGAAGTGCTTCACTGCTACGAGGATGTGCTGATTCTGGCCTTCCGGAATCAGATTCCCCTTCCTCAGGGCTTTGCAGAGACGGTTCGGAAAATGGCCTGGGCCGATGTAGCCTGGAAGAAGCCGGACACCACCAGTTTATGACGGGAGACAGCGACGATACCGATATCCGGGACTTTATCAGTGTGGCCGCATGGCTGTTTCGGGATCCGGGTTTAAAGGGAGCGGGATTTCCTAAGCTGGATTTTGAAAGTGTCTGGGATGTGGGAATCGTTGGCGCCAGAGAATATGAACAGCTGGAAAGCAGAATGCCGGAGTTCACCTCCATCGCGCTGGAGGACAGCGGAAATTATTACCTCAGAGACGGCTGGGGAGAGGATGGAAATCTGCTTCACATGCACTGCGGTACCCTGGGGGCAGGACACGGGCATTCGGACAAGCTTCATCTGGATTTGGTAATCGGCGGGGAGGATGTGCTTACAGACGCCGGGCGCTATCAGTACGTACCAGGTCCTGACCGATATGCCTTTAAGAATCCGGATGCTCATAATACCATTACCGTGGACGGAAAGTATTTTACCATATGCAAGGACTCCTGGGAATGCTCAAAGCTTTCCCAGCCAGTGAAGCAAAGCTATAAATTATTAGAGGAGTATGAGTTTATCCAGGGCGGGCATCTGGGCTATATGGATCAGGGTGTGTACATTAACCGGAAGGTGGTGCATATTAAGCCGGATTTCTACATCATCATGGATGAGATGTATGCAGAGGGAGATCACACCTATGAGCAGTACTGGAACTTTTCGGAAGGGGGAAGGGTGGAAGCGGTGTCAGATCAGCGCTTTCTCTTCCAGGGGCAGAGGGCTGTGGCGGAATTTCTTTTCCTGACGCCAGGATCTGTAAGCCGGCTGGGCTTCTCCAGGATTTCCCGGTATTATAATTACTGCCAGTCCCGCCCGGCCATAAAGACCCAGGTGGAGGGCCGTGGCTTTACCTCTCTTCTTACCGTGATCCATGGAAGGAAGGCCGGAGAGGAAAGCAGCTGCCAGGCAGCCAGGATTCCGGTACGTTCTGCTCTTAAGAAGATGGAATATCCATATTCTATGGCAGAGGCGGTAAGGATTCAAAAAGACCAAAAGGAGTATGTGGTCATATTCTGCCACCAGGAGGTGAATTCTCCTACAGACCTGGAGGAGGCTGACGGGTGCATGGGATTTGGGAATGTGATTGTATTTGATAAGTCACGGGAAAATCTGGTGGGAACGGTTTTACATTATTGAGTGATTTGGATAAAAGGGACAGAAAGGATGGAGGAAAGCAAGCATGCTGTATCCAAGAGAGAATGAAATTCGCGGAATTATGGATTTGTCCGGCATATGGAAGTTTCAGCTGGGAGATCGGAAGGAGCCGGGGGCGAAGCTGGATTTATCCGGAGAATTCGACCCCATCGCCGTACCGGCATTTTATAACGACCAGAAGGATGACAGCGCCTACCGGAGTCATTACGGCTGGGCCTATTATCAGAGGATGGTTGCCGTTCCGGCCTGGTATAGGGACCAGCGGCTGGTACTGCGGTTTGACGGGGTGACCCATCATGCACGGATTTATATTGACGGGGAATTATGTATGGAGCATAAAGGGGGCTTTCTGCCCTTTGAGCTGGAAATCACGGAGCTCCTTCCCCCGGGAAGCCAAAAGGAGCTGGTGGTGGCGGTGGATAACCGGGTAAACCACTCCACTCTTCCCGTGGGCAATGAGGGAAGCACCGCCTTTTTTGGCTCGGATAATCCTGGTGTACCGGGGGTAGAGGCGGCAAAGCGGTGGAGAAGGCCCCAGAATCTTCCTAATTTTGACTTTTTTAATTATGCGGGGATTAACCGTCCGGTCCGGATCTACACCACCCCCAAAGCATATATCCAGGATATTACCCTGGTGCCGGATGTGGAGGGAAGCACAGGGAAGATTGCCTATGAGATTGAAACCGGAGGCCAGAAAGCCCTTCAGGATATCCACATTCAAATCCTGGATGGGGATGGGAGGAAGGTGGCAGAGGGGAATGGCCCTAAGGGAAGGCTGGTAATCCCGGAGGCGAAGCTCTGGGAGCCCTGGCCGGGCACACCCTATCTCTACCGGGCAGTGGTAACCTTTGGGGAAGACCGGTATGAGCAGATGGTGGGAATCCGCACCGTAAAGGTGGAAGGGACCCAGGTTTTGCTCAATGGAAAGCCTTTTTATTTTAAGGGCTTTGGGAAGCACGAGGATTCCTCCTTCCACGGGCGGGGGCTGGATCTTTGCCTGGATGTGAAGGATGTGAACCTGATTCACTGGCTTCACGCCAACTCCTTCCGCACCAGCCATTACCCCTACGCAGAGGAGATGTATGATCTCTGCGACCGGGAGGGGATTGTCATCATCGACGAAACCCCGGCAGTGGGGATCAATGGGGGCAGGGAGTTTAACCCGTATCAAACTCTTCAGGTGAAGGGATACCATGAAGAGGTGCTTCGGGACATGATTGCCCGGGATAAGAACCACCCCTGTGTGGTGATGTGGTCCCTGGGGAATGAGCCGGATACAGAGCATTTTCCGGAGGACGCCTATGAGTACTGGAGAAGTCTGTATCAGCTGGCCCATAAGCTGGATCCGGCAGGGCGCCCGGTTACCATGGTCTGCTGCCAAAATAATTATGAGCGGGATCTGGTAACCAGGACTATGGATGTGGTCTGCATTAACCGGTATTATGGCTGGTATAATCTGTCCGGGGATCTGGACGCGGCCTGCTATGGCCTGAACCAGGAGCTGGACTTTTGGGAGAAGCAGCAGAAGCCGGTAATGATTACGGAATATGGGGCGGACGCTATCGCAGGGATTCATCAGTGTGTGCCGGAAATGTTCAGCGAGGAGTATCAGACAGAATATTACCGGCGGCAAAATGCGGAATTTGATAAGCGGAGCTTTTTCGTGGGAGAACAGGTTTGGAATTTTGCGGATTTCGCCACCATACAGGGCTGTATGCGGGCAGATGGAAATAAAAAGGGGCTTTTTACCAGAGAGCGCAGGCCGAAGATGGCGGCCCATTATTTCCGGGAAAGGTGGGGAAGGATCGAAAATTTTTATGATAAGTCTTAAGCAGAGAAGGAAATCCATTTGATTTTTTCCAGAAAACAGTATATAATAAAACAAAAACACACCCGGCATGGTTCATGCCGGGCTGTTGTGCTGTAGGATGGAAGGGTAGGTTTGGTATGTATCTAATCGCAGGCTTAGGAAACCCCACAAAAGAATACGAGAAGACCCGTCACAATGTGGGCTTTGACACCATCGATGTCCTGGCGGATAAGCATGGAATTACAGTAGAGGAGAGAAAGCACAGGGCGCTCTGCGGAAAGGGAATCATCGGGGGGGAGCGGGTATTGCTTATGAAGCCTCAGACCTTTATGAATGTCAGTGGGGAGAGCATCCGGGATGCCGCGGATTTTTACAAAATCGAACCACAGCAGATCATCATTATCTATGATGATATCAGCCTGGAGGTGGGGCAGCTGCGGATTCGCACTAAAGGCAGCGCCGGGGGGCATAATGGGATCAAAAGCATTATCGCCCATTTAAAAACCCAGGAGTTCCCAAGAATTAAGATTGGCGTGGGAGCGAAGCCGGATCGGATGGACTTGGCGGATTATGTATTAAGCCGGTTTTCTCAAACCGATCGGGGGGTGATGGAGGATGCATTTCACGTAGCGGCAGATGCAGTGGAGCGGATGCTTACTGACGGGGCGGATGCGGCGATGAATCAGTATAATCGGAAAAAATAGGGGGCGCATATGAATCATCCTTTGATGGAGCTGGAGGAGTATGGGAAATTATCTCAAATCCTGGCTAAAAAGAATGGTCCGGTTCAAGCCACAGGAACGTTAGATTCTCAGAAGGTGCATTTGATGTACCATCTGGGGAAGACGTATCCCTGGAAGCTGGTGGTTACCTACGATGAAACCCGGGCTAAGGAAATCTATGATGACTTTTGCAATTTTACCAGGCAGGTATGGCTGTATCCGGCAAAGGACCTGCTTTTTTATGCTGCGGACATTCATGGAAATATGATGACACGCCAGAGGATCCAGGTGCAAAGGGCGCTGATGGAGGAGAAGGGCGGCGTGGTGGTAACAACACTAGATGGATTAATGGACCATCTCCTTCCTCCAGAGCAGATTGCTGCCCATGTGATCCAGGTAAAGAGTGGCCAGAGGCTTGACCTGGACAGACTGAAGAGGGATTTAATTGGCCTGGGCTATGAGCGTGTGGCTCAGGTGGATGGGATGGGGCAGTTTTCTATCCGGGGCGGGATCCTGGATCTGTTCCCTTTAACAGAGGAGGCTCCGGTGCGTATCGAGCTGTGGGATGATGAGGTAGATTCCATCCGGAGCTTTGATCTGGAAAGCCAGAGATCCTTAGATACCCTGAAGGAGGTAACGATTTACCCGGCCCAGGAGGTGGTGCTGGATGAGGAACAGCTTCAGAAGGGGCTCCTGCGTTTAAAGGAGGAGGCAGCAGAAAGCCAGCAGATTTTTCGGAAAAATGGCCAGATCGAGGAGGGACACAGGATTTTTACCCTGATCCAGGAGTTTGTGGATGGATTGGAGGAGAACTGGAAGATCAGTAATCTGGACGGATATGTGGATTATTTCTGCCAGGAAACGGTTTCTTTTATCCGGTATTTTCCAGGTGAAAGCCTTATTTTTCTGGATGAGCCTCCCAGGCTGCAGGAAAAGGGGCAGGCGGTGGAGACAGAATTTCGGGAGAGCATGAGCCAGCGGCTGGAAAAGGGTTATCTTCTGGCTGGACAGACCCGGCTTCTATACCCGGCAAGGGAGATAATGGCTTTGCTCCAGACCCAGAGGACCGTATATCTCACCAGTCTGAACCAGCGCCTGGCGGGACTTACAGTGAATGGCCAGTTTGCCTTTACGGTAAAGAATGTAAACTCCTATCAAAACAGCTTTGATATGCTGATTAAGGATCTGACTAAGTGGAAAAAAGAAGGCTACCGGGTAGTCCTCCTTTCTGCCTCACGGACCAGAGCCAGTCGGCTGGCCAGCGATCTGCGGGAGTATGAGCTTCACGCCTATTGCCCGGATGGGCTGATCCGGGCAGAGGGTCAGGAACCAGGTGATATTAAGGAGAATGAGGATCTGCGGGTTAAGCCGGGGGAGATCCTGATCGTCTACGGGAATCTTCATAAAGGCTTCGAATACCCTATGCTTAAGTATGTGATTATCACAGAAAGCGACATGTTCGGAGCAGAGAAGAAAAAGCGGAAAAAGAAAAAGTCCGCTTACGCAGGAAAGAAAATCGCAAGCTTCTCCGAGCTGGCTGTGGGGGATTATGTGGTTCATGAGGATCACGGACTTGGGATCTACCAGGGAATCGAAAAGGTAGAGCGGGATCGGGTGGTCAAGGACTACATTAAGATTGAGTACGGGGATGGGGGAAGGCTGTATATTCCTGCTACCCGCCTGGATCGGATTCAGAAGTATGCCGGCTCTGAGGCAAGGCGTCCGAAGCTGAATAAGCTTGGGGGAACAGAATGGAAGAAAACAAAGACAAAGGTAAAGGGAGCGGTTCAGCAGATCGCGAAAGAGCTGGTAGAGCTGTATGCTGCCCGCCAGTCAGACTCCGGCTTCCAATATGGGCCGGATACGGTGTGGCAGAGAGAGTTTGAGGAGTTGTTCCCTTACGAGGAGACGGAGGACCAGCTGGAGGCTATCGAGGCGACCAAGGCGGATATGGAGAGCAAAAAGATCATGGATCGCCTGGTGTGCGGCGATGTAGGCTACGGCAAGACAGAGATCGCCCTGCGGGCGGCCTTTAAGGCGGTGCAGGAGAGTAAGCAGGTGGTATATCTGGTTCCCACCACCATCCTGGCCCAGCAGCATTATAATACCTTTGTACAAAGGATGAAGGACTTTCCTGTGCGGGTGGATATGCTGTCGCGGTTTTGCACCAGGCCCCAGCAGCATAAAACACTGGAGGATTTGAAAAAGGGGCTGGTGGATGTGGTGATCGGAACCCACCGGGTGCTCTCTAAGGATGTGGAATTTAAGGATCTGGGACTTTTGATTATCGATGAGGAACAGCGCTTCGGGGTGACTCATAAGGAGAAAATCAAAAAGCTGAAGGAAAATGTAGATGTTTTAACTTTAACTGCAACCCCGATTCCCCGTACCCTTCACATGAGCCTGGTGGGAATCCGGGACATGAGCGTGCTGGAGGAGCCGCCGGTGGACCGGGTTCCCATCCAAACCTATGTAATGGAATATAATGAAGAGATGGTGCGGGAGGCCATTAACCGGGAGCTGGCCCGGAACGGGCAGGTTTACTATGTCCATAACCGGGTGAATCATATTGATGAGCTGACTGCCCGGATCCAGGCGCTGGTGCCAGAGGCAGTGGTTACCTTTGCCCATGGTCAGATGAGCGAACGAGAGCTGGAGCGGATCATGGCAGATTTTATTAATGGAGCGATCGATGTGCTGGTATCTACCACCATCATTGAAACCGGACTGGATATACCCAATGCCAATACAATGATTATTCATGACGCAGACCGGATGGGGCTTTCTCAGCTTTACCAGCTCCGGGGCAGGGTGGGGCGGTCCAGCCGTACCGCCTACGCATTTTTAATGTACAAACGGGATAAGGTGTTAAAGGAGGAGGCGGAGAAGCGCCTCCAGGCGATTCGGGAATTTACCGAGCTGGGCTCAGGAATTAAGATTGCCATGCGGGACTTGGAGATCCGCGGTGCAGGGAATGTATTAGGGGCTGAACAGCACGGCCATATGGATGCGGTGGGGTATGACCTGTACTGCAAGCTGTTAAACCAGGCAGTCCTTGCTCTTAAGGGAAAGCTGAAGCAAGAGGAGGAGATGGATTTTGAGACGGTTGTAGAGTGTGATATTGATGCTTACATTCCAGCTTACTATATTAAGAATGAATATTTGAAGCTGGACATCTACAAACGGATTTCCGCCATTGAGACAGAAGAAGAGGAAAGCGATATGCAGGATGAGCTCATTGACCGGTTTGGGGAGATGCCAAAGCCGGTGGAAAACCTCCTGACTATTGCCAGCATTAAAGCCATGGCCCATCGGGTCTATATCACAGAGGTGTTGATTAACCGGCAGGAATTTCGCCTGACCTTATTTCAAAGGGCAAGGTTAAACCCAGATGGGATTGCAAGGGTAGCCGAGCTTTACCAGGGCAGGCTTACGGTTACCACCAAGGAAGCACCGGTATTGTCCTATCTGGATCGTAAGAGAAATGCCACATGCCTGCCGGTAATTGACCAGGTGCGCAGCGTGCTGAGGGAGCTTCTGCCCTATGCCAGCGAAGCTTAGCTGGGCATTCGATTCATATGAAATAGTGAACACAAATATAAGGATTCCGCTGTGAAGAATGGGATTTACAGGGGAGTTCTTATTTTGTGAAAAAAATGTCAAATAGACATAGTAATAATATACAAAAATCAAATCAAAATCATGTCTGTTTTCTACAAGCAAAAATCCGAGAAATAAGAAAAAAGAGTTGACTTTTCTTTATAAATCGAATACAATGAAATTGTTAAAATAATAACGTTAATTAAATAACGTTATTATTTTAACAACAAATTATTGGTTATTATTATATTAACAACAATAATAAATAAAAAAGCAGGAGGAGAAAAGAGATGGCAACAAAACCCAACGAAGCAGTAGCAGCACCAGAGCAGAAGCTCATTGACAATGTGGACGCACTGCAGGCGCGCATGAAAGAGATGCGCAAGGCACAGAAGATTTTTGCTTCATATACCCAGGAGCAGGTAGATAAAATCTTCTTTGCAGCTGCCATGGCGGCAAACAAGGCAAGGATTCCCTTGGCGAAGATGGCAGTGAAGGAAACGGGCATGGGCATCGTGGAGGACAAGGTAATTAAGAATCACTACGCAGCCGAGTATATCTACAATGCCTACCGGGATACAAAGACCTGCGGTGTGATCGAGGAGGATGCGGCCTACGGAATCAAGAAGATAGCAGAGCCCATCGGCCTGGTAGCTGCAGTTATTCCTACAACAAACCCGACCTCCACGGCGATCTTTAAAGCACTGATCTGCTTAAAGACCAGAAACGCCATTATCTTCAGCCCCCATCCCCGGGCAAAGGGCTGTACCATCGAGGCGGCAAAGATTGTGTTAGATGCAGCAGTTGCAGCAGGCGCACCGGAAAACATTATCAGCTGGATTGATGTTCCCAGCCTGGAGCTGACCAATGAGGTTATGCGGGATGCAGATATCATCCTGGCAACAGGAGGCCCTGGCATGGTAAAGGCAGCCTACTCCTCCGGCAAGCCGGCATTAGGCGTAGGCGCGGGAAATACTCCGGTCATTATTGATGAGACGGCAGATATTAAGCTGGCGGTGAACTCGGTTATCCATTCGAAAACCTTTGATAATGGCATGATCTGTGCTTCTGAGCAGTCTGTAACCGTGGTAGGAGATATTTATGATGCAGTAAAGAAGGAGTTCCAGTACAGAGGCTGCTATTTCTTAAAGGAAGATGAACTGGATAAGGTTCGCCATACAATCTTGATCAATGGTGCATTAAATGCTAAAATTGTAGGACAGTCTGCATACACCATCGCCAAGCTGGCAGGGGTGACGGTTCCGGAGTCTGCGAAAATCCTGATTGGTGAAGTAGAGTCTGTGGATATTTCTGAAGAATTTGCCCATGAGAAGCTGTCTCCGGTGCTGGCTATGTACCATGCGGCTGATTTTGATGAGGCTATAGCCAAGGCAGAGCGTCTGGTGGCAGACGGCGGCTACGGCCACACGGCTTCCCTGTACATCCATCCCGCACAGAAGGAAAAGATCATGAAGCACGCTGAGGCCATGAAGACCTGCCGTATTGTGATCAATACACCTTCCTCCCACGGTGGAATCGGAGATCTTTACAACTTTAAGTTAACTCCCTCCCTTACCTTAGGATGCGGCTCCTGGGGCGGAAACTCCGTTTCTGAAAATGTAGGGGTAAAGCATCTGTTAAATATCAAGACGGTGGCGGAGAGGAGAGAGAATATGTTGTGGTTCAGAGCGCCTCAGAAGGTATACTTCAAGAAGGGCTGTATGCCGGTGGCATTAGATGAATTAGGAACTGTGATGGGCAAGAAAAAATGCTTCATCGTTACGGATTCCTTCTTGTATAAGAATGGTTACGTAAAGCCCATCGAGGAGAAGCTGGACCAGATGGGAATCCAGCACACCTGCTTCTTTGAAGTAGCGCCGGATCCGAACTTATCTTCTGCAATGGCAGGCGCAGCAGCCATGACTGCATTTGAACCGGACTGCATCATCGCCCTGGGCGGCGGCTCTGCCATGGACGCAGGTAAGATTATGTGGGTATTATATGAGCATCCGGAGGTGGATTTCTTAGACCTGGCCATGCGCTTTATGGATATCCGCAAGAGAGTATATACCTTCCCCAAGATGGGTGAGAAGGCTTACTTTGTAGCAATCCCCACCTCCTCTGGTACTGGATCTGAGGTAACCCCCTTTGCGGTAATCACCGATGATCGAACCGGAACCAAATATCCTTTGGCAGATTATGAGCTGCTTCCCAACATGGCGATTGTGGATGCAGATAATATGATGAACCAGCCCAAGGGCTTAACCAGCGCTTCTGGTGTGGACGTTCTGACCCATGCATTAGAGGCATACGCTTCCATCATGGCTACAGATTATACCGATGGTCTGGCACTTAAGGCCATGAAGAGTGTATTTGAATATCTGCCCAGATGCTACGAAAACGGAGCGAATGATCCAGAGGCAAGAGCAAAGATGGCAGACGCCTCCTGCTTAGCCGGTATGGCATTTGCCAATGCATTCTTAGGAGTATGCCATTCTATGGCCCATAAGCTGGGTGCATATCATCATCTGCCCCACGGTGTTGCCAATGCACTTTTAATCAGCGAGGTGGTGCGCTTTAATGCAGAGGAAGTTCCGCCGAAGATGGGAACCTTCTCCCAGTATCAGTATCCTCATACCCTGGCCCGCTATGCAGAGTGCGCGCACTTCTGTGGTGTGTGCGGTAAGGATGACAAGGAAACCTTAGAGCTGTTTATCGCAAAGATCGAGGACTTAAAGGCAAAGGTAGGCATTAAGAAGTGCATCAAGGATTATGGTATTGACGAGAAATATTTCTTAGATAACCTGGATCAGATGGTGGAGGATGCATTCGATGACCAGTGTACTGGCGCGAATCCGAGATACCCCTTAATGAAGGAAATCAAGGAAATGTATTTAAGAGCATACTATGGGAAATAAGCAATCCGGTGCTGCCTTTAAGGCAGCGCTGATAAATAAAATTAAGGAGGGTAATAAAGGCAATGGAAGAAAATAAGAAAGTTATTTTCACAAGACCTCATAAAACAATTTATGCCACTGAGGATACGATTATCAAAGTATTTGATAACCGCTACTCCAAGTCGGATGTGTTAAATGAGGCAAGAAATGAAGCGCTGGTTGAAGAAAATGCCGAGCTGAATATTCCGTCTCTGATCTCAGTATCGGAAACTCCCGAGGGCTGGTGCTTAGTCCGGGATAAGGTAGAGGGAAGCACCTTAGCTGAATTGATGGAAAGGGAGCCAGAAAAGCTGGAGACATACATGGAAATGTTTGTGGACCTACAGTTAACGGTACACAAGCAGAAGGTGCCTACCATCAAGCGCCTGCGCCATAAGCTGATGGATCAGATCAATAGCTTAAAGGATCTGGGCGCTACTGCCCGCTATGAGCTGGCAGTCCGTCTGGAGAGTATGCCAAAGCACACCAAGCTGTGCCATGGAGATTTTAATCCCAGCAATATTATCGTAGATAAGTATGGCAAGCTTTGGATCATTGACTGGGCTCACGCAGCACAGGGAAATGCTTCCGCAGACGCAGCTATGACCTATCTGCTGTTCTGTCTGGAGGATCAGAAGAAGGCAGATATGTACATGAAGCTTTTCTGTGACAAGAGCGATACAGCCCGTCAGTATGTGAACCGCTGGCTGCCTATCGTAGCCGCCGCACAGATGACGAAGAAGAAGGAAAAAGAGAAAGAGCTGCTGATGAAGTGGATCGATGTTGTAGAATATCAGTAGAATCTCTCTAAATAATCAAAGCAACCGTTAAATTAAATCAACCGAAATCAAAGTATCCCTGAAAACATCTGCCGCGAAGCTTGACTGTGGCAGATGTTTTCTTTTATAATTATAGAAAATCATTTGGCGGCAGCTGTATGGAAAAAGCGGGGGCAGCATACATGGCAAGGATAAGAGCAGGGATATTGACAGAGGACGAAAAATATATGAAGGAAGCCATCCGTCAGGCAAGGAAGGCGCAGGCCTTGGGGGAGGTTCCTATCGGCTGTGTGATCGTGTGGGAGGGAAGGATCCTTGGGCGGGGGTATAACCGAAGGATGATCGATCACACTACCCTGGCTCATGCAGAGATCCTTGCCATAAAAAAGGCCTGCAGGAGGATGGGGGACTGGCGGCTGGAGGGGTGCCGGATCTATATTACCCTGGAGCCATGTCCCATGTGTGCAGGGGCGATTGTCCAGGCCAGAATTCCGGAGGTGGTCATCGGCTGTATGAACCCTAAGGCGGGATGTGCAGGCTCTGTTTTGGATTTGCTCCGCCAGGATGGATTTAACCATCAATGTCAGGTGAAAACCGGGGTTTTGGGCGAGGAGTGCTCTCAGATGATGAAGGGCTTTTTTAAGGCGCTGCGGGAGCAGGAGAAGGCGCGAAAGCCCCTTGACAAATCAAAGGATGCAGAGTATACTTAACAGGCTGGCAGGCATTGCCGGCTTGAATAAGTCATAAAGCTTCCACGCAGCCGGGGAGATAGCGGTGCCCTGTACTTGCAACCCGCTTTAGCAAGGGTGATGTCCTGCCCCGGACTTGTATGAGGCAGAGCTGCCTTAGATAAGTGGCGTTGACGTCTGGGTCTTGTGCAACAGGAATTCGTGAACCGTGTCAGGGCAGGAATGCAGCAGCACTAAGCGGAAGCTCCTGTGTGACGCGAGGCAGCCTGGGCCGAGCTAACTGTTTAAGTAACGTCTGTGTCTGCGGTTCAAAGCAGGACGCGTGGATAAAATTAAGGAACGGCAAGTGCCGTTCCTATTTTTTGCTTGCTCCTGTTTTCTCTTTGCGGTATAATTAAGAAGCGCACTGATGTTAATGATAAACCGAGAGAAAGCAAGCTAGAAAGGAAGGTATGCAAAGTGAGAAGGATTGGAATGCTGACCAGCGGCGGAGACTGCCAATGTCTGAATGCCACCATGCGCGGTGTGGCAAAGGCACTTTATGGCATGTATGACGATGTGGAGATTATCGGATTTGAAGATGGATATAAAGGATTAATGTATGCAGATTACCAGATTATGAAGTCCTCGGATTTTTCCGGTATATTGACAAAGGGCGGAACCATTCTGGGGACCTCCAGACAGCCGTTTAAGCTGATGCGGGTTCCGGATGAAAATGGCCTGGATAAAGTAGAATCCATGAAGCATACCTACCGGAAGCTGAAACTAGAGTGCCTGGTGGTTCTGGGTGGAAACGGAACCCAGAAGACGGCTAACCTCCTTCGGGAAGAAGGATTAAATGTGATTTCCCTGCCAAAGACCATTGATAATGATCTTTGGGGAACGGAGATGACCTTTGGCTTCCACAGTGCAGTGAATATCGCCACCCAGGCCATTGACTGCATTCATACCACAGCGTCTTCCCATGGACGTATTTTTATTGTGGAAGTGATGGGACACAAGGTGGGATGGGTTACCCTGTATGCAGGAATTGCCGGAGGGGCTGACATTATCCTGCTCCCGGAGATTCCCTATGATATCCGGGTGGTCAGTGATGCGATTAATAAACGGGCAAAGGCCGGAAAGAAGTTTTCCATTCTGGCAGTGGCAGAAGGTGCTATCTCGAAGGAGGATGCCGGCCTGAGCAAGAAGGAATTAAAGAAAAAGAAGGAGAGCGGTGTGATCTATCCGTCTGCATCCTATGAGATAGGTGCCAGACTTCAGGAGCTGACAGGCCAGGAGGTCCGGGTTACTGTGCCTGGACATACCCAGAGAGGCGGCGAGCCCTGCGCCTATGACCGTGTGCTTTCCACTCAGCTGGGAGCGGCAGCTGCTTATCTGATTAAGAATCAGCAGTACGGCTATATGGTATGTGTGAAGAACGGGGAGATTGATAAGATTCCTCTGGAGGAAGTGGCAGGGAAGCTTAAGTATGTAGATCCGGACAGCGCTATCATCCGGCAGGCAAAGGCCGTAGGAATCAGCTTTGGCAATGAGTAAGAATTATACAGCCTTATACCGGAAATGGCGTCCGGCCGGATTTGAGGACGTAAAAGGCCAGGATCCCATCGTTCAAACCTTAAAAAACCAGATTATATCCGGAAGAGTGGGCCATGCCTATTTGTTCTGCGGAACCAGGGGAACCGGGAAAACCAGTATCGCAAAGATTTTTGCTAAAGCGGTGAATTGCGAGCAGCCCCTGGAGGGCAGCCCCTGCAACCATTGTCCGGTTTGCCGGGCGATCGGAGAGGGTTCCTCTATGAATGTGGTGGAGATCGACGCTGCCTCGAATAATGGTGTGGAGAATATCCGGGACATTCGTGAGCAGGTTCAGTATCCGCCCACAGACGGAAACTACCGGGTGTATATTATTGATGAGGTGCATATGCTCTCTATAGGAGCCTTTAACGCACTGCTCAAAACGCTGGAGGAGCCGCCGTCCTATGTGATCTTTATTCTGGCCACCACAGAGGCCCACAAGATTCCTGTAACCATCCTTTCCCGATGCCAGAGATATGATTTTAAGCGGATTCCAGCTGAAACCATTGCAGACCGGCTTCGTGAGGTAGCGGCGGCGGAGGGGATCGAAATCGAAGAAAAGGCAGTAGCATATTTGGCGAAGGCGGCGGATGGGGCATTTCGCGATGCCCTTAGCCTTTTGGATCAGTGTATTGCCTTCCATTTTGGAGAAAAGCTGACATATGATTATGTATTGGACATCCTGGGAGCGGTGGATCAATCCATTTTTTCCAGGATGTTTCATGGGATATTGGAGAAACAGACGAGGGAGTGCATCCTGCTTTTAGAGGAGATGGTGGTTCAGGGCAGAGAGCTGGGCCAGTTTGTGACAGATTTTATCTGGTATCTGCGGAATCTTCTGCTGATTCAGACAGCAGAGGATGCGGAGGGCCTGGTGGACATGTCAGAGGAGAATCTGAAGCAGCTGAAGGAAGACGGGAAAAGATGTGACGGAGCTGCCCTGATCCGCTATATCCGGATCCTGTCTGAGCTGTCGAATCAGCTGCGTTATGCCAGTCAAAAGCGGATTTTAGTAGAAATTGCACTGATTAAGTTGACAAAACCGGCGATGGAAGTTAATATTGATTCTTTATTAGAGAGGATTTCCATTTTAGAGGAAAAGCTGGATGGGGGCATAGTGAGTGTCAGTGCTGCGTCTGCAGAGCGGACGGAACCAGTGCAGATACATGCAATGCCTGAGGTCCGGCCTCCATCGCCCGGAGCAGAAGCAGGATCTGTGCATCAGGTTGCGCTTCCGCCGGCTCAGCTGGAGGATTTAAATTTCATCCGAAATGAGTGGGGGAATATTGTGCGGCAGATGGGAATGTCCATCCGCCCCAGCTTTCGTGACACTGTGGTAGAGCCCAGCGGCGATCATTGCCTCTGTATCGTTTTTGCGGATCCGGTCAACTATGCCATAGGAAACCGCCCCAGCGTTCTGGGTGATTTGGAGCGGTTTGTGGAAGAAAAGTATGGCAAGTCGATTTATTTTAAAACCCGTCAGCGGACAGGCGGCGATCCGTATGATACGATTTATGTAAGCGATGAAGAATT
Organism: uncultured Lachnospiraceae bacterium; assembly: GCA_951800145.1. Lineage (GTDB taxonomy): Bacteria > Bacillota > Clostridia > Lachnospirales > Lachnospiraceae > Caccovicinus. The sequence goes on from CATOJE010000002.1 coordinate 109,607, forward strand.
AAAAGAGAAAATCCAAATAGAGATATCCACAGAGGAGGATTAGTGTTTATGGCAAAGCGCGGAGGGTTCCCGGCAGGCGGTATTCCGGGGAATATGAATAATTTAATGAAGCAGGCGCAGAAGATGCAGCGCCAGATGGAAGAGAGCCAGAAGGAGCTGGAGAGTAAGGAATATACTGCATCAGCAGGGGGAGGGGCGGTCTCTGTAACCGTCTCTGGCAAGAAGGAAATCCTTGCAGTGAAGCTGACAGAAGAGGTTGTGGATCCAGATGATATTGAAATGCTGGAGGACTTGATTGTGGCCGCTGCTAATGAGGCGCTCCGCCAGATGGAGGAGGCGAATGCCCAGGCGATGTCCAAGCTTACCGGTGGCCTAGGGGCTCTGGGAGGCGGATTAGGCGGAGGCCTGCCTTTCTGATGGATTACTACAGCAGCCAAATTACAAAATTGATCGAAGAATTATCCAGGCTTCCGGGTGTGGGAGCAAAATCCGCACAGCGGCTGGCTTTTCATATCATTAATATGCCGAAGGAGCAGGCAGAGAGGCTGTCTGGTGCAATCATGGACGCAAAGAATCATGTGCGCTATTGCAAGGAATGCTTTACCTTGACAGATGATGAGTGCTGTCCCATCTGCAGAAATTCCGGGCGGGATCATGGAACGATTATGGTTGTGGAGAATACCAGGGATTTAGCCGCTTATGAAAAGACGGGAAAGTTCGAGGGGGTTTATCATGTTCTCCACGGTGCAATTTCCCCAATGCTGGGAATAGGTCCCAATGACATTAAGTTAAAGGAGCTGATGAAGCGGCTGCAGGCAGATGTAAAGGAAGTAATTATCGCTACGAATTCCAGCCTGGAGGGGGAAACCACGGCGATGTATATCAGCAAGCTGATTAAGCCGACCGGAATTAAAGTGAGCCGTATCGCCAGCGGAGTGCCGGTGGGCGGTGATTTGGAGTATATTGATGAGGTTACGCTTCTGCGTGCGCTGGAGGGCAGGGTGGAGCTATAGTCCTGGCAGAGGAGATTCAAAAGAATGGATAAGTACGAGTTTAATATCAAGGTAGACCAGATAAAGAAGCTGGTGGGAAAAAATGATTTTCAGACTGCAATGAAAATTGCAGATACCATAGATTGGAGGCGGGTCCGCAATGCGAACCTGCTTTCCATGATTGCCTCTGTGTATGAAAAAAATGAGGAATATCAGGAAGCAAAGGATATCCTTTTAATTGCTTTCGAGAGGGCGCCTGTGGGAAAGCGCCTCTTATATAAACTGACGCAGCTGGCGGTAAAGCAGGGAAATATCCAGGAGGCTGAGAGCTATTACCAGGAATTCTGTGACCTGGCGGGGGAGGATTCCAGGCAGGATGTTCTCCGCTATTTGATCCTAAAGGCAAAGGGCGCATCCATGGATCAGCTGATTCATGCCCTGGAAAGCTATACCAGCACAGAGCTGGATGAAAAGTGGCTGTATGAGCTGGCTGAGCTGTATCATCAGGCTGGTATGGCGGATCAATGCGTGCGGACCTGTGATAAGATTATGCTGATGTTTGGGCTGGGGCAGTATGTGGATAAAGCGATGGAATTAAAGCTCCAATATGCACCGCTCACAAAGTATCAGATGGATCTGGTAGAAAACCGGGATAAATATGAGGAAAAGCTGCGGATGGTAGAGCAGAATGGAATCAGTGCGGTGACGTCTCCCCAGGCAGGTGCAGTGCCGGTTAAGATGGCACAGACCATGGCGCAGCGTCAGCCGGAGAGCATCCAGGGGGTAACCGGTGAAGGGATTCCTGTGCGGATGCAGCCGGAGCCAAGGCCGATTCCAGTACCTCCGCCATCCCAGACTTTTTATGAGGCAGAGCAGGGAATCGCTGCTCCGATTCAGCAAGCCCAGGATGAGATGTTTACCGGAATTTCTGCTTCTCTGGCTCCAGAGCCTGCAGAGACTGCCGGCGGCAGGGTAACAACTCAGGAACAGCTGGTAGCCAGTGTAAGGGAGGCAGAGGTGGAGGCAAGCCTTGCCCAGGAGATGTCGAAGATCTCCATCGGAGACTACACGGAGGAGCCCATAAAGGCGCAGACCAGAGTATTAAATGATGTAAAGGAGCTGACACAGGCAGAAGCACTGGCGGGAAAGACAAAGGTGCTGGAGGATATCCGCCATATTCAGGAAATTAAGCCAGTGGAAGCCGGGGCACCGGTGAAGGAAAAAGAGAAAAAGCAGATTAAGCTGCCGCATATGATGGTGGAAGCAAGGGAATCAGAGTCTGGTCTGGAAATAGCAGTGGAGATACTGAAGGAAATTCATCAGATTTTACAGTGTAAGCATCCGGTAGCCAAGATATCAGGAGAAAAGCTGGATCAAAAGGGCGTATTGTCCAGTGCATCAAAACTGGCAGGTAAGGATCTGATTATTGAAGAGGCCGGAGATTTATCGGACGAAATGCTGGAAGAGCTGGATCAGCTTTTGAGGCAGAATCAGCATCAGATGGTGGTGATGATGGTGGATAATTCCCGCCAGCTGAGTGGAATCTGTAAGGCCTGTCCTCCATTGGCTGAAAAATTTCAAAGGATTTCCACCTTGGAAGAAGGAGAAACTGCTTTAGCCAAGCTCTGTGGGCCGAATGTGGGGATTGCCAGAGCGGCTTTTGCAAAACAGGCAGCAAAGCAGACCTCTGAGATGCCGCCCAGCCGCCCAGCTTCAGAAGCGCCGCGGGCAGTTCGGACGGAGCGCACAAGAGCTGCTTTGGAGGAATCAGAGGACGCGGTGTCAGCGCGTACCAGGGCTGCAGGGGCGGAGCCGGTGAGACCGGCGCGGTCAGAACGCGTCAGGAGTGTTGGCGAAGAACCGGAGAGGGCGGAATTAACGGAGCCTGTATCTGGGAAAGCCCAGGAGGAATATCCTGCAGCACGGATGGTGACGAAGGAGACGCCGCGGGATGAGTTCGGACGAGTGATTTCCAATAGCCAGGAGGATGATAAGGAGGTAATGGGCATTGATGAATTTGCCCAGTACTGCTGTCAGTATGCCAGCCAGATCGACTGTAATATTACCGGAAAAAGCATGCTGGCATTGTATGAACGAATTGAAATTATGGAAGAGGATGGAATTCCCCTTACAAAAGCTGAGGCAGAGGATCTGATCGAGGAGGCGGCAGATAAAGCAGAGAAGCCTTCCTTCGGGAAACGCCTGACAGGGATTTTTTCTTCAAAATATGATAAAGACGGGTTATTAATTCTAAAGGAAGAGCATTTTATATAGATATGGATATTCGATTAATTGCATTAGACTTAGACGGAACGCTTTTAAATCAGGAAAAGGAATTATCTCCCAGGAATCAGGAGGCACTGGAGCGCTGCATCCAGTTGGGAATTCACATTGTACCTGCTACTGGCCGGCCGGCCTTAGGGCTTCCCGGGGTGATTCGAAATATGCCAGGTGTCCGATATGGGATTCTGACCAATGGCGCCAGGGTGGAGGATATGGTCTCAGGTGAGCTGATATCGGAGGCGAGGATTGACTGGCAGCTGGCCAGTCGGGTTCTTACCTTTGTATCTCAGCATCCAGTGGCGTATGATCCTTATATCAGTGGCAGAGGCAGGATGGAGGCTCGCTTTTTAAATCATTTGGAAGAGTATGGCCTTTTGCCGGCGATGAAGAAGCTGGTCTTAAGCACCAGGGATGAAGTAGAGAATGCTATCGCCTATGTGGAAGAGCGAAAAGAGGATGTAGAAAAAATCAATATTTTTACCCCAGATCAGAAGCTTCGGTGCTGGCTCTGGGAGAAGCTTTCTCAATATCCGGAGCTGATTGTCACATCCTCCCTGGAATATAATCTGGAGATTAACGCGGCGTCAGCGACAAAGGGCAGGGCCCTAAGCAAGCTGGCAGAGTTTTTGGATATTCCAATAAAGCAGACTATGGCCTTTGGAGATGGCAGTAATGATTTAAGTATGATTCAGACTGCCGGTGTGGGGGTAGCCATGGCCAATGGGATGGATGGGGTGAAGGAGAAGGCAGACTATATTACCTTGTCAAATGAAGAGGATGGGGTAGCAGCAGCGATTCATCATTTCTTGGGAATATAGGAGTGGTTATCCGATGACAGAATTTTTACAGCAGCATTGGTTATCAGTTCTGGTGGCATCCTACCTAATCGGAATGATGCTGTATGGACATTACAGGGGATTTTTGCACTTGCTGGTATCCATCGCGGCATTGGTGCTTTCCCTTTTTGTGGTACGCCTTGCCGTGCCGCAGGCCGCCAGGTATGTCAGAGAAAATACCCAGGCTTATCAATGGGTCCAGGATAAGATGCTGGAACGTGCAGGAATGCAGGATTTGACTGCTGTGGGAGAAATCCATCCTGCAGAACAGAGAGCGGTGATTGAGGGGAGTAAACTCCCAGAGGCTATTAAGAAAATGCTGATTGAAAATAATAATGAAGAAGTATACCAGCTTCTCCAGGTTAATCAGTTTATTGATTATGTCAGCGCCTATTTGGCAGATCATATTATCCATTCGCTGATCTTTGCCATTGTGTTCTTATGTGCTTTTCTGGGGATGCGCATGCTGACCCGGATGCTTAACCTGATTGTGAAATTACCGGTGCTATACGGTTTGAATAAAATGGCTGGAGCTGTGCTGGGACTTTTACAGGGTCTTGCCTATTTTTGGATAGCCTGCTTGATTTTGAATTTATTTATCGGTACGGAATGGGGAGGGTATCTGATGGATACCATCGAAGCCAGCCCGTGGATTTCTTTCCTCTACCATAATAATTTGCTGGCCAGGATGGCAATGGGGATTATCTGGAGTCTATTTTAAACCATATAATGCACGAATTTAACAAAAAACACATACAATAAAAACAAAACAAGAAAATTAGATAGGGCAGCTAAAAAGCAGCAGGATTTTTGTCTCGCGGAGCAAACCACAAAATATAGGAAAAATGCAGGAATATTAGCATATTTAGTGATGGACATAGAAAACGGAAAAATTGTTTAAAAAAAAGCTACAAATCCCTTGACAGTAATGAAATATGATGGTATAGTAAGATTCAGCTTCAAAAATGAAAGCTTGAGTTTAAATACTCAAAATAAATTTAAAAAGCTGTTGACAAACAAATGATAATGTGCTATTGTTAAATAGTTGCTCGCGAGATAAAAGGCGGGCCAACAGCAGAAGAGATGAACCTTGAAAATTAAAGACTGAACAATACACAAACCCTGAAAATTCAAGAAAACAAGGCCTGTGGTTTGGCCTTGGATTTGAGAAAAATTCAGAACAA